>NC_014753.1 GCF_000183745.1 Oceanithermus profundus DSM 14977
GGCATGTCGACCAACCCCCACACGCGCGGGGAAAACCCTTCTTCGCAACGCCTCTGCTTCGTGCGCACCCCCTGGAAGGGGTACGGACTTTTCAAGTACCTCCGGCGCTCCTGGCCCGCTTCAAGGATAGCATCCCGAGCCCCATGGACCGTCCGCGGCCTATGCCCTCGAGCATCATCCTTTGGGCTTCGGCCACTGCATCCCGCCCCACTTCAAGCCGCCCCTCAAAGAGCACGGCGTGGAGGGTGTACTTGTGACCGCCTGGCTTCTTGATTTCGAGGGGCACGGTACGAACGGGCACCACCTCGAGCAGCTTCATTGGGGCAAGCCGTTCCCCGAGCCACCGCACCTGCTCCTCAGGGTCGAGAAGCGGCCGTGCGCGCTGCTCATGCCTGCGCACCGCGTTGGCCTCGAGTCGGAAGGCGAAGGAGCCCGGGGTCAGACGCAGCTCGATGCGGCGGGTTTCGGCGTGCCCCAGGCCCCGCTCGAGCACGTAGCTCAGGTCGGGGGTGTAGGGGGTTTGTACGAGGATCACTGCACCGGCCCGGCCGTTCGGGGGCTCGAGGCGCCACAGCAGCCTTCCTTCTCGCCCCTCCCCCTTCAGGGAGTAGGCGATCCGGTGGAGGGCGTAGCGGTCCTCGAGGGCCCGACGGACTTCCTTGGCGTACGGGTTGAGCGTGAGCTTGGTCAGGTAGACGGCGCTCATGCGGTTTCCTCCTGAGTGGGCCGCGCCACGATCTGGTAACGCCTCACGGCTCGCACCCCGATGGTGCGCGGGGTTCCGAACTCCGCCAGTGCCCGCTCCGGGGCGTCATGGACCAGAAGCTCCCCTTCCGGGTCGTCCACGTAGACGTCGACGCTGCGGGATTCGCGCGCCGGGACGATCAGGGGCTCGCTCTCGAGGGCTCCCTCGAGCCCCAACTCCAGCCGCAGTCCCCGGTAGAGCGGGGCGGCGGGGTAGAAGCCCTTCTGCCCCAGGTAGGGCACGAAGTGCGGAGCCTGAAGTGCCTGCGCGAGCTCCTTGAGGGGCGCCCTCTCCCCTTCCAGCCCCACGAGGAACGCGGCGTCCGCGAGGTAGGTGCGCCAGGTCTGGGCGTCCTTGAGGCCGCGCCCCTTGGCCTGGACGACGTTCTTGACCGTCTGGTAGTCCACCTCCAGGACCCCGGGGCGGTCGACTCGAACCCCCATCCGCAGGGCCGTGAGGTCGGCGATGTCGCTGCCGCGCGGACGCCCCAAGGCTCCGGCGAGCAGACCGATCACCCCTGACTTCGTAGGCAACGGTTGGGTCGGCCGGCGCTCGAGGCGCGGCCCCGTGCGCCAGCTTTGCATCGGGCCGTAGAGCTGCACGAGCAGGGTGGCCACGCTACCTCCGGGTCACGGCATTCACGACGTCTTGCATGGCGTCCTCGATCGAGCGGGACGCGACGATGCCGGCGTCGTCGGGAAGCCGCACGTCCAAAGACGGAAGCGCCACCCAGCGCGCCGTGCTCGCGGGCCGGGAGCCGTACATGGTCTCGAGGTCCTGCCAGCGGCGCAGCAAGGCGCGGATGGACGGCAGGGTGTAGCCGCCCTCCCCCGCGGTCACCGGACGGTCGAAGGCGCCGGCCAGGCTGCGGGGTTCCCCGGCGTGGGCGACCAACAGTACCGCCTCCGGCAGGGTGTAGGCGGCGTGCGACGATTGCATCCCGCCCGGCAGCTCCTTGACGAAGGCCTCGACGAAGGCCTTCAGAAACTCCGCGGCCAAGGCCTGGTCGCCCTCGAGGCCCCGCACGAGCTCGGTGTAGTCGACGGCGGCGTAGCGGTAGAGGGTGGCCGCCGAGTAGCTGCGCTCGCCGATCATGCCTGCGGTCGCCTCGCCGTCCGCGGCCAGGTCGTCGCTGGTGATGAAGTAGTCGCTCTCGGGGTAGGCGGCGTGGGTCGAGAAAGCGTGCGCCACGTGCGCGGCGGCGTTGACGTTCCCCTCCGGGAGGCTGGCCATCATCCGCCCGAAGAGTGCGATGTCGCCCGCTTTCGCCTTGAGGAGGAGCCGCTGCACCTCGTCGACCAACCCCTTGGGCAAGGACTTCTTGGCGGGCGCCTTCTTACCGCCCTCCTCGGCCTTGACCTGGGCCTCGCGGTTGGCCATGATCGTCTGCTCGATGGTCCCCCAGTTCGCCCTCAGCAGCTCGGCGAGCTCCTCGACCTGCCCCCACGACAGAAAGATGAGGGTGTCGAGGACGCCCTTCTTGAGCTTGAAGCCCACGAGTTCGAGGGCCTCCTCGAGGACCCCCAGCTCGACGTCGGGCAGGTGTTCGGTCAGGGCCCGGGCGAGCTGGCGGGTGCGAACACCCAGCTTCGAGCGGTCGAACTGCTCGCGGAAGCGACGGCGCATGGCGTACTTTTGCGACTGCGAGCTCAGGCGGATCCGCGGCACGCCTCCGAAGGTGACTTGCTTGGGGAAGCCGGCGTCGTCGCGGTTCAGGTTGGCGGCGGGGACGGTCTGGATGAGGTGGATTTCCAGTACGTTCATTCGTAGCTCCTCCCTACTTGGTCGGCTGGTCGGCTTTCGCTAGGCGGTAGTAGGTTCGCGCCCAGGCGATGCGGGGGTCGGGGTTTCTTCTGGTTTCGATGCGCTCGAGGTCCGCGAACAGGTAGCCGTAGTCGAAGCCCTGGTCAGCGGTCTTGAGCCTGCGTACCATCTGGCGCAACAGTTCGGGCAGGACGGACCACTCGGCAACGAGCAGCCGCTCCATCCGCCGGTCGAGGGCCTCGTCGCGCCCCAGACGCCTCACGGCCTCGGCGAACGGCACCAAGGGTTCGTGAGCGGGATGGTAGGCGAAGAGAACCGCGACGACGAAGGGGGAGCGCAGCGGGCCGAGGGCGCTCTCCCCCGCCCAGCCGGCCAAGTGCTTGATTGCGGTGACGTCTTCGTGGGCGGTCGCGGGCGCCACCCGACGCAGTTCAGCCAGCGCGCGCGGGCGGGCCTTCAGCCCGAGAAGGTAATTGGCGAAGGGGTGTTCAGGCATGCGAGACCTCCTTGGGGTTGCGGGCGAGGGGGCGGAGCCGGTTCGCCAGCAGGGCCAGGATACGGGGGTGGTTGGCGTAGGGCACGGCTAGGGCCTCCTCCACCCGGCGCAGCGCCGTGGCCAGGACGTCGGGAGCGTCCCCCGACCCCGCCGTGTACGCCTCGAAGACCGCATTCCAGTACGGAGCCAGGGGGTTGAGCGTGCGGTAGCGCGCGGCCACCTGGCTGTTCGACCAGTGCGGGTGCGCCTCGTGGAGCACGTGGAAGACTACCTTCCGCGCGGCTTCGGCGGTTTCTTCGGCCGCCTCGAGCAGGGCGAGGGTGGCTTCGCCGGGGAGCGCGCTCGCGCGCAGCTGCTCGAGCCGGTGTCCGAGGACCTTCGCCGGCCGCTTGGGGTCGGTGAGGAGGGCGCCGACCGCGACGTAGCGCGGCAACTCCCCGGTGAGGGCGAGGGCGTGGCGCAGGGTCGAGGGGTACCGCGCCCCCTCCCCTACCGGCAGGGCGGCGAGCAAGTCGAACGCCGCTTCGCGCTCGGGGTCGAGCCGGTGGGGTACGCGGCCCTGGGTGCGGTGCTCGGTCCAGGCCAGCATGGGGTCGTTGGGAAGGTCATCGTAGCGCCACCCCGCAGCGTAGCGCACCTGGGCGTAGCGGCCGCCGGGGGTGGGGATCAGGCGAACGGCGCGCGAGAGGTAGGTGTACGCCGTGGCCGGACCCAGGGGCTGGACGCGGGTGCGGTAGGCCTCGACGTCGGCCGCCGTGGGCTGGGGACGTTCCCAGAACGGAAGGTCGGCGGGCTCGCTGGGGCCGGCCAGGTTGAGCAGCAGGGTGCGGGCAAGGGTCTCCCCCACCGCGTGGAACTGAGCGAAGCGCGCGCTGGGGGCGTCGAGAACCGACGTAACCCCGTTGCGGTTAAGCAAGCCCCCGACGGCGAAGGTCTGGTGGGCGAGGAGGGTGCGCGCGGCTTGGGCCGGCGAGAGGGGCGGGGGGTCGCTATCCGGGCGGCCGGTGAGCAACGGCCAGCCTCCCTGCGGCAGGTCGGCGGTGAGTACGGTGATCGCGGTCGGGGTCGTCTCCACGTCGGGAACTTGCAGGAAGGGGGTATCGCCCTCGAGGGCGAAGCGCTCGCGGTGCTCGTTCAGGTAGGTCCCGATCGCGTCCGCGGGCAACCGGCCTTCGCGGTAGAGCCGTTGCAGGTCGGCGAGGTCGCGCCCAGGGGTAAGGACCCGGTAGAGGATCGCAAGCAAAAGCCGCAGCACGGCCATGTGCTCGAGGGGGTGGGCTAGCGCGAGGCCCCGGAACTCGTGAGCCCGCTCGAGGGCCTCCAAAAGCCCCACTTCCCGGGGTGAACCCGAGGTCGGGAGTATCGGTATCCAGGCATCCGTAATCAGATTGAACGCGCCGGTGTTCTTCATGTTTATTCCTTGATTCGCCTCACTTCAAGACTCTTCGCCCGAGCCGAATCCATCATCGCATGAGTCGATTCGCCCCTTGGGCTCATTACTGCCTCTAGATCTTGGGCAGGGTGATGCCCCGCTGGCCCTGGTACTTGCCGCCGCGGCTCTTGTAGGTGACCTCCGGGGTCTCGCCCTCGAAGAAGAGGAGCTGGACGATGCCCTCGCCGGCATAGACGCGGGCGGGCAGCGGGGTGGTGTTGGAGATCTCCAGGGTGACGTGGCCTTCCCAGCCCGGTTCCAGCGGGGTGACGTTGGCCACGATGCCGCAACGGGCGTAGGTGGACTTGCCCAGCGCGATGGCGATCACGTTTTCGGGCATGCGGATGTACTCGATCGAGCGGGTGAGCGCGAAGGAGTTGGGCGGGATCAGGACCTCGTCGGCCTCGATCTCCACGAAGCTCTGAGGGTCGAAGGCCTTGGGGTCGACCACGGCGCCGTAGGCGTTGGTGAAGACCTTCCACTCGGGCGCGGCGCGCAGGTCGTAACCGAACGAGCTGAGGCCGTAGGAGATCACGCCTTCCCGCACCAGGTTTTCCTCGAAAGGCTCGATCATGCCGTGTTCCCGGGCCATCCGCCGGATCCACCGGTCGGGTTTAATCATCACCCGGCCTCCTTCCTCCTAGGGTTTCCTGAAGCCTTCGACCAAAAGCTCTTCGTTGGGCGATAAGGGCAGAAACGGCCACCGGCATGTTGCCACCCTCGGGGATGTCGCCGGCACGCTCTCGCCCTTTGGATTTCGTGAGGGCCAGCTCGGCTGCCATGGACCAACAGTAGCGAAAGGCTCGCGTGGAATGGGAGAAAAATAAAAAGGCCCCTAGGCGTGGTAGGGGCTCGAGGTTAGGTGACTGCTCGGATAAGCTGACCCATTTTTGACTTCGGATGGGAATCGCCCACGCCGCGATCCTGGATTCAGGGTAGCGGGTTCGGTGCGCGGGCTGGGGGGCAAAACGGGGTAACTCGTTTTGAGCCAACAAGGAGCGGGGCGGCGCGGCGCCCCGGGAAAGCAATATTCGCGCAAGCGTGGACCTTGTACCTGACTCCTCCGCGCAGGAGTGCCGCCAATGGCTTCACGATCGGCGCCGCGAAGCCCTGATTGCAGGAACCGACGCGCCGGCGCGCGGCGCCGTCGTCCTCCATGGTAGTGCGCCGCGCGCCGGCCGTGGGTTCATCCTGCCTTGAGCAGTTCAGGAAAGAGCACGGCCGCTTCCTTTGGAGGACGTTTCCTTCCTGGCAGCTCGACCCCCTCCTTCTCAAGTTCTCCCACGGTGGGGAGCTCGAGGGGCGCCGAGGGGATGTGACCGGCGCACTGGCGCTTGGGGGGTAGCTCCTTGTTTTCGGGGAGCTTGTTAGCGGACGCGCCCTCGAGACCAAGGGTCGCGATCCGGATCTTGGACGGATCAAAGCTGGTGTCGCGTGCGCCGGCCAAGGCGCGGGCAAGGCTAACGGAGGCCTCGTCGTTCGCCATGGCGTTGAGGCCACCCTCGACCAGGAGCCCTTCAATGGCGTGGCTCGCCTGGGCCTTGGCGGCAAGCAACCCCAGGGCCTTGGTTTGCAGCGTCGCCCGGTAGACGAAGTACACGACCCGAACCGGGTGTTTTTGCCCGATGCGCCAACTTCTGCGAGCGGCCTGCCGAAGCACGTAGACGCTCGGCTCGACCTGGTAGTAGACGAGCGTGGGGAAGTCGATGAGGTCGAGGCCCGTCTGCACGAGACGCGGATGCAGGATGAGCACATCGAGGCCCTCTCGCACCGCCTTTTGGATCCAGGCCTCGCGTTTGCGGGCGCTTGCGGTGCTGGAATAGAGCGCCCGCGCGCGAAAGCCGCTCGTGGTCAGAATCCGCTCGAGCCTTCCAGCCAGGTTCCGCTCACCGGTGTTCTGCACGAACACGATGACGCGCCGGCCCCGTGCACGCTCTTGCCTGACGAGCTCGACGAGCTCTTCTTCCTTCGGCAACGTTTCCAGCTCGAGGGGAGGGTGCGCATACTCGTCGGCTACATTGAAACCCTCCGTGGCGGTGTCGATGCTGAACACGCCGGCGTGGAAGTAGGCCCCGAGGAGATGCGGCTCTTTGCGAAGGTCCTTGTCGTCGAACCAGCCCATCAGGGAGTCGTACCACTCCTCCAGAAGCGGGCCCGGGTCGATCTCCCGAACTTCTTCGCCATAGGGCGGCAAGCCTCCGGCCACGTCCGATAGCTTCAGGAAGACGGTGAACGGCAATAAAAAGTAGAGCAGCATTGGGCTCGTGGCCGGGATCTCCTTGGTCCTCAACGCCGTGCGCCCGCGCCGCGTCGTGATCCCGCGGTTTTCCTTGTCGACAACCTCCACACGCTCGACCGCGCCATAGGTCTCGATGAACTTCTTGACCTCGTCGCGCGCGAAGTGCTCGCGGAACGGGCGAACGAAGCGCCACAGGAGGAAGAACAAAGTGGAGGCGTACCCGCCGAAGAGCGTTCCGGTAAGGATCAGCGAGCGCGGTATGGCTTCCGCAAGCATCCCTGCCGCCACGCCCTGGGCGCTGTCCGCCGCCTTGTACTCGTGGGCTTCGTCAAGGATCAGCAGGTCGAAGAACCCCCGCATGCGTCGTTTGACGTACTCCGCGAGCGGGTACTTGACCGAGCCATCCTTGCGACGGGCGCGTTTGGGGTCAGGCGCGTAGAGCGGCTCGCCGCAGCGCGCGCACACGGGGCGTTGCAGCTTGGCGATGCTGGCCGGCCCGGGAATGGCACCGCTCTTCTCGTCCCTGAAGACTTGCCCGCAGCGGATGCAGCGGGGTATACCGCGAGAGAAGTAGATCCCCTGAGGCACGGTGGGAGCCCCGAGCTTGGCGCGCTCCCTGCTCAAGACGACGAAGAGGGGGCGGTCGGAAGGCAGCTTGCGCGCCTGCTCGAGGTCGGTGATGGTCTCCGCAATCACGACCTGCGCCTTCGGGACGGTGGCTTCGATCTCCGCGCGCCACTTCTCTACGAGGTGGGGCGGGCAAAGGACGAGCGTGCGCTCCGAGGCGGCCGCCGCGGTGGCGGCGGCGATGAACGACTTCCCGGAGCCCATCTCCCCTACGACGATCGCCGTTCCGTACGTTTCGAGGGCTCGACGGGCGGCGTGGATCGCGAGCGCTTGGCGCCCGAGCGGCTTCCGGAGCAGCTCGGGCAGTTTGCCCGGTTCACGCACGACCGCAGGGAAAGCACGGTCCACGTGGGAGAGAAGCGCGCTGGCGTACTGCGCCAGGAAGCTGCCGAGGTCCTGGATCTTCATCGGATCTCCTTGAGCTCGTGAGTCTGGAGGTTGAAGGCCTGGATCGTGGATACGTAACGTTCGCGCACGAGCTGGATCTTGCGCTCCCCGTCGTCTTCCGGGGGCAACTCCTCACGGACCTTCTCGACGCGACCGCGCAGCAGCAGCGGCCCCTCGTCGGTGGCCACGACGGTTTCGTTCAGGTGGCCTGCGGCGACCAGCAGGGCGAGGTGTTCGCGGCTCAGCGGAACGAGCGGGGGCATCTTCGCGGGCGCCTCGACGCTGCGGGCACGAGCGCGCAAGCTGTCCCATGCGGGGCTTCGGGCGGCCAGCTTGAGGTAGTCTTCGGGCTCGAGCCCCCGGTCGACGAGCCGTATTGCATCGAGGTCGCCTTTCGGCACCGTGTAGCGCAAAGTACGGGAAAGGGCAACGTGCCTTAGGTCTTGCTCTTCAGGTTCGAGGCGAGGATCTTCGACGATGACGGGGTCCTTGCGCTTCCTGCCCAGGACGACCACCTGGCGAAACGCCCGGTACTCGGGTTCGGGAAAGCGCAGGGCGCGCACTTCCTCGTAGTGGCTGAGCAGCAACCCGGCGGCGGCGGGCAAGGAATACTCCGGAATGATGTAGACCAGCACCCCCTGAGGAACCAGGGCGTCCACGAAACGTTCGAGGAACTCGACCTCGAGGCGCTTCCCGCCGCCCGCGTCATCGTAGGGAGGATTGAGGAAGAGCAACGAGAACCCCGCTGCTTCGAACCCCAGGGCGTTGCCAACGGCCACCTTCTCGACCTTGCCTCGGGCCTTGGTCGCTCGATGTCGGTCGAGCTCGATGCCGTAAGCCTTTACGTAAACCTTGTGCGACTCACCAACCAACCCCGTGAGGGCGCCGAAGGCCTCGCCATCCCCGACGGCGGGGTCGAGGGCGGCCAGGCTCACGTACTCCCCGCTCCATGTCATCGGGGGTAAGACGATCCGGCCGATCCACTCGATTACGCTCAAAGGGGTGGGAAAGAAGCCTGCCTTGACTCGACCAGCGTGCCTCATGCGGCCTCCTGTGCGTGTGCGGGACGCGGCGTTTCCAGCTCTCCGGAACGAAGGGCGTTCGTCAAGAGGTCGAAGAGACCCTTCCGGTTGCGCTGGATTTCTTCACTCTCCACGGCCGTCGCGTAGAACCCCGGGCTCGTTGGTAGCGGGGTCAGGTAATCCAACTCCAACAGGGTCTCGACCCACCACTCTGACCACAAGGGGTGGGTTGGGAAGGGAAGGTGGTCCGAGATCGCGCGGTGGAGTGCGCGCTCGTGCTCGTCTTTCGAACGCCCGAAGGCGACGTGCCCCTCGCTAAACTCCTTAGAGGTCATCAGTACGTGCTGGGCCGTACCTTGGCGGTGAACGATGCTGAGCCCGTAGGCCTTGTCGGTTTGCCAGTGCTCCGTTCCAAGGAACGCCAGTTTGAAAATCTCCCCTTTGTCCGTCAGGGCATGGATCGAGCCACCGGGGATAAAGAGTGCAGATTGGACGGCGCGCACCGCCTCTCGGGGCCCGCTAAGGCTGAGCAGGGCAATGCCGAACTTCGTTTGCTCGTAGGCCGTCGGGTAGAGCGCGAAGGTATCGGAAAATGCAGTCAGGCCCTCGTAGAAGACGCGAAGCGGTGCAGGTGGGGTCGTCATCATGGTTCCTCCTTCGTCGGTTGGGGAGAAATCTGCTTCTTACCGGTCGTCTCGTTCGGAAAGCCGGGCGGCGCATTTCGGCGCGAGAGCGGTCGGCGCTCCTGGAACTTGGGGTCGTTCGTGTCGAACTTCTTCAGAGCGGCAAGGGTGCGTGCGTCCTGGGGGTCCTCGAGGTTGAAGTGCGCCCTTCCTCCGCAGAGGGGGCAGCCGAGTTCGTCAGCGTACGGGTGAAAGTCAAGTTCACGGGGATCTTGCCGCGGTCGCAAACGGGGCAGGTTGCGGTTTGCATGGGACCTCCTTTTTTTGGGGGCAGTTTATTTTATAAAGAAATTGGAAGGAGCTTGACAGGAAGGGCGGGAGGTGATATAGTTGTTCTTGGCTGGGCCCGTAGTCAAATGGGAAGACAGCCGGCTTCAAGGTAATCTGGATTGCTCTGCGTTGAGCACCCCGTTCGAATCGGGGCACCTTGTTCCTAAACTTGAGTCAACCGGCAGGTAGGGGTTCGAATCCCCTCGGGTCCACCAGACGAGACCGCCCGTGCATGCACGGGCGGTCTTTTTATGCCTTTACCCGCCAGATGACGCTGGGAAGCTCTTCGTCCCGTGAAGCGCCCACCAGGATGGGCGGCAGCCAGCGCAGCTCCAGGCGGCGCTCCTCGGGCTTGGAGCGTGGGCCCACCCAGTAGCCGTGCCAGTGGGCGCGGCGGACGTGGGGGCGTTTGGACGTACCCGAAGCGTTGGCTGAGCCGCTTCGGGCGTAGGCTCCCCGGAGTAGGTTGCCGAAACGGACGCCCACGTCCCAGTGGCGCGGCCCGGGAGCGGCGGCGAGCTTGCTCTTTCCCTTGCGCGTGGTCGGCTGCGGGCGATGGGGTTTTTCTGGTTGCCCGGGTTTGGCTGGCCGCACGTCGCCCGATGCGATCAGGTAGAGCAGCAGGGAGACGGCGCGCTTGGCCACCTCGAGGTTGAGTTCGGTACTGCGCTCGTTGAGCTCCTCGAGCGGCGCGCCGTGGGCCTTCTCGAGGGATCGTCGCAGCTCGGGCGACAGCTTGTCGACGTTGGTTATCCCCTCTTCCGCGCCGTAGCGCAGGGAGTCCTCGAGGGTCGGGTGGTCGAGGTGGAGCACCGTACTGATCAGCGCCGCCCCCTCGTTTTCCATGTCCACGTCCCACACCAGGTAAAGCTCGTTGTGGTGGGTGTTCAGGTCGAACTCGAGGAAGGCAAAGAATCCGTGAAGCTGCGCGGCCCCTCGCCAGATGGTGATTCCCGGGGTTTCGATGTAGACCGCCCATTCGGGAAGCTGGCGCAGCGGCTCGAGGGTGATCGGGCCTTCGTATTCCGACGCCCATAGCTCCTCGAAGAGGACGGGGTCGTAGCGGTAGATCCCCTTGGTCATGCGCCACGCCCCCAGGGCGGCGACGCTGGAAACGTCCAGCATTCGTGGGTCCGCGGGGGTTAGAAAGTCTCCCTGGGAAACGACGGCGTAGGCCCCCGCCACGGGCACGTAGACCCAGTTCGGCCAGGAGAGCTCCGGCTTGGAACCGCGCATGGCGCGGAACTTCTGGAGGGTGTCCCAGGCGTGCGGGTACTTCTGGCCGAGCGTTCGCAGCCAGGTTAGAGGGCGTGGCTCGGCTGCTTCCATCGAACTCATCCTAACCGGGGAGGTGGGGTTTGAGGACCGTGAGGGCTTCCTCGCGTTCGCGCGCGCAAAGGGCGTACTTTGTAGCATAGTAGAGCGCTCGGCTGATCAAGGAACGTGCTGCCTCCGTTTGCGGCACCCCGAAGAACGGTCCGTTGACGAGGAAGATGGCGGAGTCGAGTCGGCTCCTCACCTCATGGGTGCAAAAGCGGTCTGAAAGGGCGCGGGCGGTTTGGATGACGCCGTTTTTGTCGAGCGTTGCGGCGTAGGCCCGCGCTGCTGTCTTGAGCTCGTCTTCGTTGGGCTTCACGAGTCCTCCTCTCCTTCTTCCTTGAGGATCTCCTTGAGGAGGCGTTGGAGGTCCGCGGGGTCTAAGACCTTGTTGCCGAGGTCCACGTTCCGGCGAAGCCAGGCCGGACCCTCTTCGATGAAGGCGTGGGCGGCCTGACCCAGATCGCCCCCCTCGAGGAAGGCAAAGTCGAGTGCCTGGGCAATGAGGTCACGCGCGGCTTCGGGGTACGTGTCGCAGAAGTCTCCGCCCAAGAGCTCGAGGGCGGAGTTCAGCATGTCGTTCGCGGTGGAACGGGGCAAGCGGTCAAGCAGGTCGATGATGACGCCTTCGAGGAATGTGTTGTCGAGGCCTCGGACGTATTCGTGGATTCGGCTTCGGGCCTCTCCGAAGGTTTTCGGGTACGGTCGCATTAGATTCTCCCGATGCTAACTCCGAGTTCGGTAAGCCAGTAAGTGCTCCAGTAACACAGGGAGCTGGCCACGGCTTCGCTGGCTTCCTCCGGCGCGTCGCAGGGCAGCGCCCACTCGGCGCTCTTTTCGGGATCGAGAAGGGCCTCGCGTATCTTGAGGAGTTCGGCGATGGCCCGGTGCGCGCGAGCGCGGGCGTGGGCGCCTTCGATGTTTAGTTCGATGTTGTTGGCGACGCGGAGGTCCAGTTCATGTTTCCGCTGCTTGTAGCTCTCGTGGAGCTCCTTGGCTCGGCGAGCAAACTCCTCGTGCTTTTTGAGGGCTTCTTCGGTAGTTTTCGGCCAGGGGAGTTTTGCCCCCAGAAAGGCAAACCCCGCCATATGCAAGGCGCCGTCGATGACGGAGGCAAGCTCCTTGGGGCTTTCAACGAGAGCGAAGTAGGAAGCCGTGGGATTGAGCAGGCAGCACCTTTGCTCCACTTGGTCTCCTTTCCTATCAGCTTAAAGCTCCCCGGTTGATGAGAACGCAACATGCTCCCAACCCGCGGGTCTGTTTAGGTAAAACAAGTTCAGCCCTCCTTTGAGGGGAGGAGGGTGGGTTCTTGAAAAGAAGCGCCGGGAAAGGTCGAGGTTTTCGTGCCCGCCTTTCCCGGCGAGCAAGGAAGCCCCTTTCCCGGCGCCCCCGGGTAAGACCTCACCCGCTACGGGGAGGCGCCGGGAAGGAGGTATGTATGAGGAAGAGGATCAAGAATATTCCCGCCTTCAAGCGGATGTTGCGCAAAGCTGCGCGCAAAGCGCACAGCTTTACGGTCGCTGCCAGTGCCCACGCGGCGCTGTCGGCGGTGCTCAAGGGTCTCTACACCTTTGAGCACGTCTCCCCGGGCGACCGCCCGGGGTACGGGACCGAGGTCCGGGGCACAGCGTACGCTCTGGACCTTGGCGGCCGCACCGCTCTGCTCGTTCACTACAAGCTCGTGGACGAGTGGGGCTCGCTCGATTACAACCACTCCGAGGAAGGGGTCGCGTTGTACGACCCCTTCCTCGGAGAGCTCCGCGTGCTGGCCTACTGGGGCCAGCACGCGGGCAAGCACTCCTTCAAGAGCAAGCTCACGAAGGAGATTGTCGCCCCCAAGGGGTCCCTCTGGGCCTTGGTGGTGAAGGCGACCCATGATGGCCCCCTGGGTAAGGACTGGGAGCTCCGGGTGAAATACCCCGGGGCCCGTTCCCTGCGTCGCCCCCGGCAACTGCGCCGGGGTGCCGCGTAATCCCCTCCCCCCGCGCGAAAGCGCGGGGGCCCCTTTTTCATTCACCCCCGCGCAGTGGCGCGGGGGTTCTTTTTGGTCAGGCCGCCTTGCGCAACCTCGTCGACCCCTCGAGGGCCTCGAGGATCTTCGCCGCGGCCGTCGCGCTACGCTTGAGCGCCTCGAAGAGTTCGGCAGGGTCCTTGGTGTAGCGGCTGAGGTAGTACGCGCTCGCTTCGTCGATCCCATCGAGCTTCAGCGCGTGCCCCACGAGATAGGCGGCGAGCTCCGCCTCCCGCTCGACCTGAGCGGTTTCGGCACCCTCGAGGCTGCGATGCAAGAGGGCGTGCGCGGCTTCGTGCAGCAGCGTATGAAGCCGGACCGCGTCGGGGGCGGCGTAGAGCACTATGCGGTGCTCTTTGGGGTCGTAAGACCCTTTCAGGCGCGGGTGCGAAGTAGGAAGGAGCTTCACCGGGGCGATGGTGTTGTTGACCGCACGAACGGCGCTCCCCAGGTCCACGGCTCCGCTGATGCGCATATCCGGTGTGGGGTAAACCTCCGGGGGTGCGGTGGTCTGGGCGATGTCGAATACCGGCACGGTGATGAAGCCCTTCAGCTCACGCACGTCCTCCTCTCCGTCCCCCCTTTCCCCATCGACCTTCTTCGCAAAGCGGGGAGCGAAGATCCAGATGGCGCGCTCGCCCCGCCTCACCGGGTAGCCTTCCTTTTCCCAGGCGCGGAAGCCCTGAACCCGCGTCGCCGCGGGGTACTGGGCAGCAATCATCACGACGTTGGTTGGGGAAAAGGATCCGCGCAGGTTTACGAGGACCTGTGCTGCGGCCCGGGCAACGATCCCGGCTCCTTCTGTCGCTATCTTTTGGGCGAGGGACGCCGTGAGCGCTTCGAAGCGCTCACGGGTACGCGACTTCTTTTGTTGGCGACGTTTGGGCATGCTTCCTTCCTTAAGCGGTCTCAGCACCACCGACGAACGCTTCTTGCAGTTCCCGCGGCCACGGAATCGCCTTTTCCATGATGGCAGTAAGGGCGCGGTACTTCCTTGTCATTTCCTGCACCGTTTCACACGCTT
Organism: Oceanithermus profundus DSM 14977; assembly: GCF_000183745.1. Taxonomy (NCBI): domain Bacteria; kingdom Thermotogati; phylum Deinococcota; class Deinococci; order Thermales; family Thermaceae; genus Oceanithermus; species Oceanithermus profundus. Next base: position 14,018 of record NC_014753.1, read on the forward strand.
TGCGAAGAACGTCGGGTTTGTCTGTCAATGGGACGCTGATGACCGGTCCTTCGTGCTCTAGCCTGGGAGCCCTGAAGACTAAATCGCGATGAAGCGCGCCGTAGCAGGCATCGTAGCTGCCACCGCTGTCAGCGAAGAGCTCTACGAGGAGCTTTCCGGCCTTCGTGAGGTTACCAAGGGTTTTGTACTGCTCACCAAGCTGCTCGACCATGGGGTAGTTCCACTCTTCACAGCTTGCGCGGAGGACCTTGCCATCTGGTTCCGCTTCCTGATAACCCGTGCGCTTACGTAACAACTCGAGTTCGCTCTTCAGCGCATTCGCTTCGTCTTCGTCAAGTGGTTCGATGAGCCATAGTTCCCACGTAGCCTGAGTTCGGTCGCCCATGGTTCCTCCTCTTGCCTTTCTTTTTTTGTTCCCCGAAGACAAAACGCCGAAGCCGGGAAGTGGCCCCGTGTACTAGCCGAACGGCATCCTTTTGATGTCATCACGGCCTACCCCAAGAAACGGTAGGCCGTGCGTTGCCGTGCTTCCCCGGCTACGGCCGGGGCTCCCTCTTTTTCAGGGCGTCGATCAGTTCTCCGGGTTTGAAGTCACTGCCGAGGTAGCGGCCCCCGAGTTCCCGAAGCGTACGTTCGAGCTCGCGAGCGTTTTCGAAAACGTACGGGGGGGCGGTGATGAGGGCTTCTCCCCCACCCTCCAGCTCGGTTAGGCGGAAGGGCACGGCATAGTTCACCTCGTGCCCCAGCCCCTTCCTCTTAAGGAAGCGCGGCCAGCCCACGTTCACGAGAGGGGCGACGACGAGGACGCCTGGCCGGTCCGCGTGGTCGGGGACCAAGTGCCCCAGGCGCTCGAGCAGGTAAAACTTGGCCTCCCCGCGGTCCATGTAGACTCGCAGCAGCTCGACCAGGAAGACCTCGCTCGCGATCTGCCCCGCCAGGGCCTCGAGCTCGTGATCGATTCGCTCGGGAACCGCCGGAAGCGGGTGGTCGTGGGGGAGGCCGGCTACGAAACGGACCTCATCCGCCACGTCGGCCTCGAAGTCGTCGAACAGGGCCTGGATTTCCTCGGGGATGGCCTCGATCACCCACGACGCAGCCAGTGCGGCCGCCCGGGCGCGGACTTCCTCGCTGGGCACGCCGGAGATCCTCTTGAGCTTGCCATGGAGCCGCTCGTCGTTGGCGAAGCGCCTCAGCTCGCCCAGGTTACGCGCCGCGCCCAGATGCTCGAGTCCGTCGGGCAGCCCCGGCGCGAGGGTCCCGGAAAAGGCGAGCTGCTTTCCGGGCAAAAGCACGTAGAGGAGGACCGCGGGCGCTTTGGGGTGGTGCAGGAGCAGCGCTGGCCCACCGAAGCAGGCCGAGGCGAGCCGCGGGTCGGCCGACCGCTCGATCGCTTCTCGCGCGTCGCCGGTCAGATAGACCTCGAAGCGGTTCCGCTCGAAGAACTTGAGCGCGGCCAGGGCGTTCGCGAGGATCCGCACCGCGTAGGGGCCTTCGGGGCTGAAGCAGGGCGGCAGTTTCCGACCAAGGCGCTCGGCCTCGGCTGGCTCGAGTCCGGCGATGCGGGCGGCGGGCAGTAGGAGTTCTTGGTTCAAAGGGCCCTCCTTGGGGTGCTTCGTAGATGCGCGCGAAACACCATCACGCGGCTGCTCAAAGGCGCTCAGCGAGACGGCGATCAAGCGGATAGGTGGTGGTCCGCAACCGCCTCAGGTGCACCGTGTCGTCGATGCGCACCAGGTAGTTCGTCCCCTCGGGGACCAAGACCGAGGGAACCTCGAGGACGGGGTTCAGGTCGCTCATATACCAGGCGTTCCCGAAGGTGCGCGTCGCGCTTACGTCGTCGAGGTTCTCCACCACGGAAGCCGGCGCCCGGGCCACGCCCGGTGCCTCGACGAGGAACTCGACGAGGGTGTAGCGGTGCAGGGCGTGCTCGATGTGGACGTAGAGCTCGAGTAGGGCAAGGGCTGGATGCTCGGCGGCGTAGACGATCCGCACGTCCGGCCGGGCGGTGTGCCAGCGCCCGCTGACGAACGAGGCCCCTTCGCCGGAGAGCGGATCGAAGTCCGCTCTCCGGGTGTAGGGCCGGTCGGGGTCGTAGGCGCGCCAGAGGCGCAGCTCAGTAGACCCCATAGACCCCCTGCTTCGCGGTTTCCAGAACTGCTTCGTACCCCCTCAGGCTCCGCAGCAGGTTCAGGGGCCGCTCGCGACCCAGCGCCAGGTTGGGGTAGAGAAGCCAGTTGCGCACGTCCTCTTCGTTTCCGAAGAGCTCGAGCAGATGCTCGTAGGCCCGCGGCAGGTACTCCGCCAGGGCAGCCACACCGGGGTCCACCTCCTGCGCTTTTAGGTAGCGGAAGTAGCTGCTCCGCGACAGCCCCAAGAACTTCGCCTGCTCCTCGCGGCTCATTCCCAGAGACGTCGCGACTTCGGCGAATCGCGGCAAGGGGTTGGCGGGGCGTGCCGGGCTGGAAAGTGCCATTATGAAACCTCCTAAGTATCAGGATAGCACACCCCTACGCTCCGAGCCTTGCTATCCACACTTAGAGTAGCCGCAGGCGTGGCAGGTCCAGCACCCTTCACTGCGCACCATGGGCTCGCCGCATTCGGGACAGGCGTGACCAGACTCCGCGGCTGCTCCGCCAGCGAGAACCACCGCAGGGGCAGGGGCCGGCTCGGGGGCGACGGTCTTCTTGGGTTCTGCGGCAGGCTCCTTTGCCCTTTCCTTCGTGGCGAGCTCCAGCGCCACCGCTATGAGATCGGCCTTGCTCGTCACGAAGCGCTTGGCGTAGCTCCCGTAGAGACCTCCGTTGATGCCCCGGAGCGTCTTGATGATCGCCTCGGGCGGCACCCCGTACTGAAGGGCGATGCTCACCACCCGGCCCAGGGCCTCGCTGTCGGCGTTGGTCTCGTCTCCGGCCTTGCCGGTGGTGATGATGACCTCGATGGGGTTGCCCTCGAAGTAGTTGACGGTCACCAAGTAACTGTGGGGGCGGCCGTCGCCGTTGGTGAGCTTCACCATGTCGGTGTGGCCGATCAGGCGGCTCGGGCGTTCGTATACGGGTACGGTGGGCTCCTCCGCCGGCAGCTCGGGCTCCTTGGGTGCGTCGTCGTCTTGCTTGGAGGTGGCGAGCACTTGCAAATCGCGGCTGCCGTCGCGGTAGACCGTGATCCCCTTGGCGCCGAGCTTCCAGGCCGTGCGGTAGACGGTAAGGACGTCTTCGACGGTCGCCTCGTTCGGAAGGTTGGTCGTCTTGGAGATCGCGTTGCCGACGAGCTGCTCGCTGGCGTCGAAAGCGCGTTGGACGGCGGCCTGCATGGCGACGTGGTCTTCCGGGGCCACATCGTGGGCGGTGACGAAGACGTCACGGATCGCTTGCGGCAAGAAGTCGAGTTGCTGCGGCGAACCGTGATGCTCCTGGAGAGCCGCCAGAACCGACTCCATGTTCCAACGTCCTTCGGGGGTGCGGTACCCCTCGGGGGGTTCGAACCCCTCGAGGAGGCGCGCGAACAGCGGGTGGACGAGGGGGACGTACTGCTCTCCGATGCGCCGCCAGACGAAGGCGGCGAAGATGGGCTCGATGCCGCTCGAGACGCCCGCAACCATGCTCACGGTGCCGGTCGGGGCGACGGTGAGGAGGGCCAGGTTGCGCCGCGGACGGATCCCCAGGGCCTCGAACTCCTTCTGGTGCTGCGCGTAGAGGGGGAAGACGCCACGCTCTTCGGCCAGGCGCTCGCTTTCGGCGAGGGCCTCGTCCCTGAGGATGCCGACGACGTGTTCCACGACCTCGCGCGCTTCGGGGTCGTCGTAACGGTACCCCATGAGGATGAGCATGTCGGCCAGGCCCATGACCCCGAGGCCCAGACGACGCGTGAGCGCCTGGGTTTCCTCGTTGTCCTTCACCGCATAGCGCGTGACGTCCAGGACGTTGTCGAGGAACCGCACGGCCAGACGCACGTCGCGGCGGAAGGCCGCTTCGTCGAAGGCGCCGTCCTTCACGTAGCTGGGCAGGATCATGGCCCCCAGATCGCACGCCTCGCCCTTGGCAAGGGGGATTTCACCGCAAGGGTTGGTCGCCGTGATGCGCCAGCGCTCATCCAGCACCTTCAGCGGGGACTTCTCGTTGATCCGGTCGATGAAGATCAGGCCGGGTTCCCCGGTAGCCCAGGCGTGCTCGGCGATCTGCTCGAGGATCCACGGACGGACGTCGGAAAGGGTGGGGAGCGAATCGTACTTCCCGGGGACCGGGTGGAGGTAGCCGGAGTCCACCGCGGGGCCGTCGAAGAGTTCGTTGTCGGCGAGCACGCTGATGTTGAAGGTGGCGATGTCGCCTTCGGCTTCCTCGCGGTCCAGGTCCTTGGCGGTGAGGAAGTCGAGCACGTCGGGGTGCTGCCACGAGAGGGTGGCCATCCCCGCGCCGCGGCGTGTGCCGCCCTGGCGCACGACCCGAAGGATCGGCGCGTAGACGTAGCGAAGGGTGGCCACCGGACCCGACTCGACCCCGCCGAGGCGCGCCCAGTAGAGGAAGTGGTCGAAGATCTCGCTGAGGAAGCTCACGGGGCCGCTGGCTGTACCGCCCGAACGCTTGACCGGCGCTCCTTCGGGGCGAAGCGCCGAGAAGTCGACGTAGACCTGCTCGCCGGCGAGGGCGCGACGCACCGCTTCGGTGGCGGCGTCGATGATGCCCCCCATGTCGTCCGGCACCTCGATCGCACCTTGCGGCAACGCTTCCCGGACGATCACGCCCTGCTCCCTGGCGAGGGCGCGCAGCTCGTCCGAGAGCTCGCCGTAGACGGCCCGCAGGAAGATGCGACCGGCGAAGACCCCGCGGTCGGGGCGGGCCGGGTCGGTGGGCGGGTAGTCGCCGCGGATGAAGCTCCGCACGTCGGGATGATCCGCCCGCATGAACGCAACGGGGTCCGGGAAGATGACCTGTACCCCACGGCGCGCGGGCGGCAGCGCGTCCAGGTTGACGCCGTTGCCGCCCCCGACCTTGGTGACCAGGGCGAGCTTGCGGGCGATCTCCATGACGCCCTCGAGGGAGCCCTCGGGGTGCTCGAGCGCTCCCTGGACGTGGCAGTTGAGCAGGTTGCCGTGACCGGTCCCGGCCCCCGCGAGGATCCGCCCTCCGGGCAGGAAGCGCTTCTCGGCCATCAGCTCGTAGAAGCGCTCCTCCCACACTTCTCGTTCCGGGCCTTCGGGGCGGGCGATCTCCCGCGCGACCCGCCTGAGGACGTCCTCGACCGAGTCTTCGCCGGGTTGGGCATACTGCCGTCGGACGATCGCTTGGGCGTGTTCGTCGAAGGGTGTAGGCATACTTCCTCCTTACGGGCGATGAGACGCCGTGGACTCATCCCCGAGGCTAGCGGTGGTGGTGCGGGGATTGGGCGGATTTCGCAGTTTGCTGCCGGAACGCGCGGGCTAGGTCCGAGAGGGCGGCCTGCCTTCGTCCAGGCGAGCGGACTCGGTGGCCACATGCCGCGCGAGCGCCGCAACGAGTTGCTCGAGGCGAGCGAGTAGCTCGCGTGCCTCGTGGCGCAGGTCGCTCGAATCTTTGTTTCCGGTCAGGAGGTCCAAGGCGTGCTGGAGGTCCCTCAGGCTCTCACAGAGGGGTTGGATGGAGCCGAGGTTGCCCCTGCGAGCCCGGTCCAGGACGTCCCGAGCCCGACGTACCTTGATCTTGGCTTGCGAGGCGAGAAGGTCTTCGAGTTCGCTTCGCTTCTTCTCGGCCACGGTTCGCTTTCCTTTCTCGGGGGTTCGGGGCGGGTCGCCGTCACCCGCGCGTAGGTTACGCAGGCGCCCGCTTCTCGAGGGCGGGTGGTCACGACACCGGTGAGATGTAGTGCGGGTTGATCATGGGGCCAATACGCATGGGCCGTTCCGCCCAGCCATCGAGCAGGGCCTCGACCTCGTCGCGCTCGGCGTACTGACCGAGTAGGATCGCGCGCCGATGGCCGAGTGGCGCGACCTCCACGGCGTAGAGCTCCCCGGTGCGCTCGATCCAGGACACGCGCCAGGGGGAAGGAGAACGGTCATCGAGCATGCGCCAGTGCACGCCGAAGTCGATTTCGCGACTGATCTTCCGGTCGGGGCGTTCGATGAAGGTGGTGTAGTCCAGAAGTTCGTAGTTCATGATGCCTTCGTGCAGGCGGGTGGATCGAAGAGCGGCGAGGCCTTGGCGGCGGTTCGGGGATTCGCCCTCAGAAAGGCCTCCGGCAGCGGGTAGTTGGCGACCAGGAGCTCCAGGCCCTGCCCGGAGCTTTGGGTGCGCAAGCCCCAGGGCACGTTCAGCGGGTAGTAGCGCACGCCATCACCAAGGATTCTACCCATTTCCTCGCGCAGCTCGGGGTCGTCGTAGGTCGAGAGCAGCCATCTCCCCTCGAGGTTCACGAGCGTCCGCCACAACTCTCGGTGGCCCTCGATCCCCCGCATCCCGACGCCGTAGCGCACCTGGTGGCCCGGGTACGGCGGGTCGACGTAGAAAACCGTGTCGGGGCCGTCGTAGCGCTCGAGGACCTCCTGCCAGGGCAGGGCTTCGATGAGGACGCCCTGGAGCCTTCGGTGCACCGGCGCGATGCGCTCTTCGAGGCTCGCCAAGGCCCCGATCAAGCGGTTGCCCCCACCCTTGTCGTTCACGGCGGTCTGGAAACGCGGCCGGCCCGCCTCCGCGCCCCACCCGCCCATGACCAGGTAGAAGAACCGGTAGGCGCGCTCGACCGGCGAGAGCTCGGCCGGGTCGAGCGCGGCCAGGCGCTCGTACTCGCTCCGCGCGACCAGGGCCCAGCGGAAGGCCCGCACGAAGGCCTCGGGTTCGTCGCGAACGACCTGGAAAAAGTTGACCAGCTCGCCGTCGAGGTCGTTGTAGACCTCGACGGAGCTCCTAGGTTTGGCCAGCAGCACCGAAGCGGCCCCTCCGAAGGGTTCGACGTAGGTGTGGTGGGAGGGAAGCGCCCGAACGATCAGGCCGGCAACGCGGCCCTTGCCCCCGGCCCAGCGCAGGGGGCTCTTGACGCGTGCAGTGCTGGGCGTCATGGATTCAGGCGGCTTGCCAGCGTTGGCCGCGGTATTCTTCGGCTTCGACCTGGACCGGAGGGGCGTCGGGCCACTCCACGCGCTGGATCTGCCGTGCGAGGTATTCCGCGGTGATGCGGGTGCGCGGGCGCGTTTCGAACGACGACCGGGGGCGGAACGAACCAGGCCCGAGGCGCTCGGCAACGACCCAGGTGCGCTTCATCCCGGGGAGGTAGCTCCCCTCGTTGATGATCGCGAACGTCTTGCCCCGGGCGGGCACGAGGACGCCGCCGCCGGGGTGGCTTCCGGCGTCGTTCAGCCGCCGGGCCGCAACCTCGAGGTCGGGAACGTGCCACAGGTGGTACATGCGAACCTCCTTTCGCTTGCGGGCGGTCAGCCCAAGTCTTCCCAGGGGGCGCCTTCGATCGGGTACCACTCGATCTCCTCGGGGACGTCTTCTTCTTCGTCCTCTACCGGCTCGCTGTAGAGGACGTAGATCGCGGTTTCTCCGGAGTCGGTATGCAGGGGGTTGAGCTCGCGGTCTTGCAGCTCGAGGTCGATGCGCCAGTGATCGCCTTCGGCGAGGGCGCGCTTTGCGGCCTCGAGGGCCTCCTCCAGGGTTTCGAACGAGCCGAGGATGGTCTCGTTGTCCACGCCGATGGCGTAGAAGCTGGGAAGCGTGTTGAGCTCGTCGAGGGCGATTTCGATGGGATCGCCGACCCCGGGGTGTTCCGCTTCGACCGTGTCCTTGTAGAGAAGTACGACGGGGGGCAGGGTGGGGGCGTGTTTCGCATGCACTTTGTACCTCCACGAAAAGACCCGGCGGTTGCTCCGCCGGGTCGCCAGGAAACTTTGGCTCGCTCAGGGCGAGCAGCCGAACCAGAGCCTTAGCTGCCACCGTCCGATGGTGCGCAGGTAGACGTAGCCCAGCGCGTAGCTGATCACCAACACTTCAGGCGGCCAGCCGACCTGAGCAGCGACCAGGGCAACGACGGCGGGAACGGCCGTCGGTTCTCCGGGCCAGGTGGGGCGGAACCGAGGCAGAGAGATGACCGGAAGAGGCTGGGCGAAGAGGGAGCCGGCCCAGGTTAGCGCTACGGTATAGGCCAGGGTAAGCCGCAGGGACGTGGCCAGGTCGCCGGGCACGAAGGGGAGCGAGAAGACGGCGGCCGCAAGCGCGGCGACCAGGAAGATGGCTTCGAGGTACTGCCAAACAAGGACGGCTCGAGGACAGCGGGGATCCGGTCGCCTGGAAGGCTTCATGACCCTACCGCGCTTTCGAGGTAGCGGTAGCCCTGCCCGTCGCACACCGGGCAGGTCTCCTCCTCCGGGGGCAACCAGGAGGGGTCGCGGTCGGGGTACTGGTCGTCGGCGATCCCCAGTTCGCTGGCGAGTTCCCGCAGGCGGGCGTATTCCTCTTCGCCTATGCCGCGAGTTGCTGCGGCTTCCCAGAAGCCCCAACGGTCGGCGACGACCCCTTCGCCGCGGCACTCCGAGCACGTAGTCCGGACGTAGCCCAGCTTTTCCAGCGCTTCCCGCGCTCGGCTGTTCGAAAGGTCGGCTTTCTTGAGAGCGGCTTCGTAAGCGTAGGGGTCGATCTGCCTGCGCAGCGTGGCGATCTCGCTCGCGCTCAGCGTGCGCGCGTACAGCACGTGCTCTTCGAACGAGCGCCACACCAGCGGTACCCGCGCCTTCACGAACTCGGCCACCGCGCGGGCGTACGCGCGTATCTCGGCCTGGGCGTGATGGTCGAGCCGCAGCTTGAGAAAGTGCAGCAGGTTGTGCAGGTCTTGCTTCCAGTAGAACTCGGTGTAGATGCCCACGGGCAGGACGCTGCGGGCCTGTTCGCGCGCCACCCCAAGCTCGAGCAGTTTCTGATAGTGGGCATAGGCTTCGCGCTCGGATTCGGCCAGCAGCCGGGCGGCTTTTTCGGCCGCTTCCGCCGGCAGCTCGCCTTCACCCACCTGTTTATTCAGCTCGCTTTGCGCCCGCAGCTCGCCGGGCTCGGGCTCGTAGAACTCGTCTTTCAGTACCGAATACCGCGCCGAGATCTCGTTGACGCTGGCGGTGCGGTGGCGGAACCACTGCCGGGTGACGAAGATGGGCGCCTTGACGTGAAAGGTGAACTCCACCATCTCGAAGGGGCTGGTGTGCCGGTGGCGCATCAGGTAGTCGATCAGGGCCGCGTCCTCGCGCACGGTCTTGGTGCCTTCGCCGTAGCTCACGCGCGCCGCCTGGACGATGCGTCGGTCGTCGCCCATCGCGTCCACCAGGCGCACGAAGCCCTTGTCGAGCACGGGTATCGTCTTGGTCATGAGGCCTCCTGGGTTCAGGATAGGGCGGCCGCCGCCTGCCATGGGTGCGCGACCACTCCTCCTCGCTACCCGTTTAACGGTAGCTCGCGAGGATCCAGCGGCTCGGAGCGGTAGACGGCGCCGCTCTCGCTTTCGTGGACTTCCAGAACCACGTCGCCGGTTTGCTGGACGACGACGTGAAAGGCGTCCACCTTCCCGACGGCAAGGGGCAGGTCTTCCGTAGAAGGAACGAGCGCGACGTCGCGCTCTTCCTCCATCAGGGGCTTCGCCCACTCGGCGGTGTCGAGGGGGTACAGGGCTGCTCCGTCTAGGCAGTGGACCAGGTTGCGGGACGCGGCTTCGACGAAGCCCCATTCCGCGAGCTCGCTGGCGTAGCTGGCCAGCGAGCCGAGTTCCTGGGCGAAGGACGGACCGGCGAGGACCACGCCGACCTCGCTTGCCTGTTCGTCGATTTCGTGGGCCACTCGGATGGCCAGAAAGTGGTGTTCCATGCTTCCTCCTTTGGTGCGGCTAACGGGTCGCTCCTTCGAGGTCCGGTGAAGCAAGGGGGACGGCGGTGCGGTACCCCCGTACGGAAACGGCCAGGACGCGGCCCTCGAGGTCGAGCTCGATTGCAACGTTCTGCAAGGGGCCGTCCTGGAAGCGGTAGACCCCGTCCCCACCGCACTCCATTTGGCTGAGCGCCCAGGGAAGGCCTCCGGGTTGGGAGAGAAGCGCGGTCCATTTGCCCACGAAGAAGTGCACGGTCTGGACGCTACTGCCGACGACCGACTTGGGAAGCTCGTCGAAGCTCGATGTGCGAAGTTCCTCGAGCGGCTCGGCCTCTTCCGGATGAGGGAGGCTTTCGACGAACTGCGCACCTGCCGGGAGCTCTTCGGGGCGCGGCAGCCGATCTACAGCTTTCTCGGCTTCCTTCAGGGCCCCCTCTAAGCTGTCCGCGGTGACCACGACCGCTTCTTCGATCGCGAGCTGGTAGTAGGTGGTGACCGGAATACGCCAGGTTTTCATCGGGCCTCCTCCGTGGGGAACCGGGCCAGAATTTCTTCCACGACCTCGTTCGGGACTTCGGCATAGAAGCGGCCGCTCCCGTACTTCGGATATCCGTAGAACTCGATGTTGACGCCCTCCGGGTGCTGTGGGCTGACGTCGAGCCAAAGGGCGTGCTCGGTGCGGAGTACCTCGAACGTGTTGCCGGGGTCGGGAAGCTCTCTCGTGGGGATGGCAAAGGGCTTTTGTTTTTCGAGTGCGGTGAGGATGGCTTCCGTCAAGTGCTCTGCACCGATGGCCTGGGTGAGGGGTTCCTCACCCCAGAGGAGCCCGGTTGCAGGGGCCACGTGGTTGGGGAGAAAGACGGCGCGGACAAGCTCCTGTTCGCGCAAGCAATTTTCGAGTGTCCGAGCTTTAGCGAATGCTTGAGCCAGGTCGGCATCCGGGTGGACGAGCAACCAGTAGTCTTCGGGGCCGTCCGAAGTCGTCAGAGTGGCCGGCAAAGCCAGCAGTTCTTCTTGCATGTCCGTCTCCTTTCTGGACCGTTGGGGGCTTGCGTACTTGCCATCAGGGCGGAAGGAGGTTCAGACGGGCCAGCAAGCGATCATGCTGGCCCGTCTCGTTTGTGAGCCGAGAGCTCGCAAACGCAGGCGGGATGCCTATCCAGCCAAGCAGGCTGACTTTCTTGCTTGTTCGTCTGCCCCGCCGACCTCACGCGGCCAGCGCCCATACCCCCCGCGCTAGCGGGCGGAAGTCGCCGTGGCGCTGAAGCACCTGGCGAACCTTGGCCTTCCAATGGGGATTGTTGCGCACCCTTTCCGGCGCCCCCTCCTCCAGGGTCCGGTAGAGGTCCGCCAGCGCGGCCTCTCCGCCGTGTTCGACCATGGCCTGGCGCACGAGCGCCCGCCAGGTTCCCTCGAGGCGGCGCTTCTGGGGGAAGGCCATCGCCCCGATGACCTGATAGGTGCTGCGGTCCTGCTTGCGCCACAGTAGGGCGTACTCGTGCATGATGCGCGGGTAGCGGAGCCGGTAATTGCGCGCGTTGGAGCTGACGTTGTGCTGGACCTTCACCAGCACGGCGGCGAGCTCGTCGGTGGGTAGGCGGGCGATGAGCTCCGCCTGGAAGCTGTAGTAACGTCCTTGCCGCCGCAGGTCGCCGATGAGCACGCCGTAGTGGCCGCCGGGCTTGGTCGCGGTGCGCTGGTTGAGCACGGCCTGGTGCAGCTTGTCTGCAAACTCCTCGACGCTGCCGGCGCGCGAGAGGTCGTCGGGGTGGGGCTCGTCGCCCCAGACCTCGCCCGAGTAAACGATCATGTCGTGGTAGGGCGGGTGGCTGAAGACCAGGTCGGCGGGCCGGCCGACGATCTCGAGGATGCTGTCGCGCAGGATGTTGAAGCCGCTGTGCAGGTCCAGGCCCACGGCTTCGATGCCCATCTCGCGGGCGACCTCGACGCTGGTGCCGCTGCCCACCATGGGGTCGACGAAGGTCTTAGGCCCCAGGGCCTCGAAGAGGTCCTTGTAAAAGTAGCCGCTGGCGTTGCCGCGCCAGCGGGGGTTGCCCCAGGGCCCGCGTTCGGGGTGGCTGCTGATGCTCGTTTCCAAGGTTCCTCCCTAGGCAGCTTCGCCAAGGTTGAACTTCAGCACGCCCCGTTTGAGGTAGGGGTCGTGGCTGGCCAGGACCAGGGGTTTAAGGAGCTCGTGTACGAGGGTGTCGTCTTCGGTCGCGATCGCCTCACTCCAGGGGTCCGTGAGCCCGTCGACGAAGCCGGGCTCGTTTTCGGCCCGCTCGTCGATCACCCGGTCGAGCCTCACCGTCGTCCCATCCCGGCGCTCGACCTCGATGGCCTCGAGGGAGTAGTCGGGGTAGAGCGCTTCGCCGTAGTCCAGGATCTCGTACTCGTAGCGGATGCGCGCGCGCACCGCGTCCGGAACGTAGCTCCGAACGAAATCCATGAACTCCTGCCTTTCCTGTTCCACTTCGTTTTTCATGGCATTTCTCCTTTCGCTCACTCGTCGCTTCCTCGCAACCACACGAGCCCCTCGAAGTGGTCGAAGCCGGCGTCCCTTAGGGCCTCGACGATGACGTCGACGGCTTTCTGGGGCACGCCCTCGAGGTTCGTAGCGACGTCGCTGCCTTCGAGGTTGTGCTCCCCGGTTTCGTGGTCGTAGTCGTAGAGAACATGGGTGAAGAGGCTGTCGCAGCAGGCCGATTCCTCGCTCCAGCGAGCCCGGGGCTCCTTCTCGAGCCAGACGCGGAAGTCAGGGTCCTTGAAGAGCTCGGGGGCGTCGACGGCCACGAACACCCCTACGTACGCGTGTTTCGCCATGGTTCCTCCTTGGGTCTAGTCAAAGAAGTCGTCGCACTCCCCGAACGCACTCTGCGCCCCGTCGCAAGCCTCCTCCCAGGGGGCGCCCTCGATCGGGTACCACTCGATTTCTTCGGGGAAGTCTTCCCCGGAGTCGTAGGCGTCGGCCGGCCCCGCCTCGAGGGAGGGGCCGTCGTCGCGGGCCCCGAAGAGCCGCGTGCGGAGACGCGAAAACAGATCGAGCCAAAACCTGCTCGGGTTCATGGATGCCCTCCTTTGCTGGCCGGGTCAGCGCGTGGCCCGGGCCACCCCTGCGGATGGAGCGAAGGCCACGACCTCGGCGGTGCAGCGGCCGATGGCCAGGGCCTCTTCCCTGCTCGGTCGCCAGACGTCGACCTGCTGTCGCTTGCGCGGGTGCATCCGATCCTGCACCTCGAGGACCCGCCCCACGAGCGCCTGGGCCTCGGGGCCGCAGCCGGGCCCGGTGACGCGGGTGACGACGACCTTGCTCCCGAAACGCAGCCCCTGCTGCTCGAGGTCGCGGCTCACGGCGACGATGCCGTCGCGCACCCGCTGGCCCGACGCGGTGACGAAGGGGGTGCTGTCGGTTTGGTCGGGGGTGCTCGAGTAGGCGGTCAAGGTGAGCTCGAGGACGAGCGCGCGCTCGGGCAGGCCCGTCGGGGTGACGACCGGTACGGGAACGGGGCGTTCGACGACGACGGTTTCGATCTCGGGTGGCCGGCTCCAAGCAAGCAGCAAGAAGACCAGGACACCCAGGGAAAACGACAGCAAGTGTTTCTTCATGGGCATTCTCCCTTAGCGCTCTACGGGCGCGACGGCCAGCAGGTAGCTTTCGTAAGCGTCTCCTTTGCGTACGTTGGCCACGGTCAACGCCAGGCGTTCGGGTTCGATCTCCGTGAGGCCCGCTTCGGCGAGTCGCTCGAGCACCGCATTCTGGAGGTCTTCGTAGACCTCCTGGGTCAGCCGGGCCGGGGTCAGCGCGACGGTGAGAACTACCGTGGGCCTTCCGGGAATCTCGGCTTCGAGCAAGATGCGGGCGTGGTCGGGGTTGTTGGCGGAGTAGTCGCGGCGGGCGGCCACGATTCGATGCGTTCCTGCGCCCTCCTTCTTGAGGACGGCGCCGCTGAACTGCTCCATGGCTCCTCCTGTGCGTCTTGGGGGTGTGGGATTGGTGGATGGGGATGGTGCTCGGTTCTATCCTCGAGAATCCGCCCCACCGCTCACAAGCCTCTCGAGCAACGCGCGTCGCTCCTGCTCGAGCTGGTCCAGGTCGATGCCCAGGAACTCGGCGACGAGCTCCGAGTGCGGCCGGTGGGCGGGGTGGAGGTGCTCGTCGTTGCGCCAGACCGCGAGCTGGATACCCCGCTCGCGCAACCACTCGAGGAACGCCCCGAGGGTTTCCCGCTCGCATTCGGTCTCGCTGAAGCGCTCGAGCATGGAAGTGGAGGCGTCGTCAGGCCGCGGCATCTTCGCTTTCCTCCTCGAGGATCCCGAACCCCCGTAGCCGAGCCTTCATCTGCTCGAGGGTGGGGTCTTGTACGGGCTGCGCTTTGGCGAGGGCGTGTTCGATGGCCCGGGCCAGCCAGTCGAGGCGGTCTGCGAACGACCCCTCGAGCTCTCGTTCGTACCAGTCGCGCAGAGCTCGTTGCAGGCTGTCTGCCACATCCCGCAAAGGGTCGTCCCCATCGCGGTCGTTGAACTCGACGTGGAACGCGGCTTCGGCTTTCTCCAGCCAGTCCGCGTCGATTGCTTCGGCCAGATCGGCAGCGTTGAGTTCCCCGGTGGCATCCGCGAAGCCGTCGAGGTCCCCGGTCACGAGGAAGAGGAGCAAGGTTCGGTACCTCGCATGCCCGGCTTTCTTGAGGAGCCCCATCAGGTCCCGGGTCACGCTCGGCTCGTAGGCCTCCTCGAGCAGGCCTTTCGCGGCGGCGTAGCGGGCGGCCTCGTAGTAGAGCTCTGAGGCGGCCGCGGCGACCGGATCCGGAAGCACCTCTTCGATTTCCGCGAGGGCCCGCTTGCTGAAGGTGCCGCTGACGCGCCCCTTGAGGTAGTTGCGGTAGCCGAACGGCTCCACGCTGTACTCCGTCAATTCGAAGCCCTGCCGCTTGAGTTCCCCCATGAGGTCGTCGAACCACAGGCTGGCGCTGTCGTTGAGCGACCGTCCGTAGTCGTGCTCGAGGGTTTCGTCGGGAAAGGCGTCGAAGCCCTCCTCCGACCAGCGGAGCAGGAAGCGGCCGAGCTCCTTCAGCGAATCCTCTTCAGGAAGCCGGGTGAGGAGTTGCGCCAAATGCCCAAGGGCCTTTTTGTTGAAGCTCAGGCCCAGGCGTTGCGGTGGGCGTTCGACCTCCTCGAGGGCTTCCCGCACCGCTTCCCGGTAAGCCCGGTAGGGTTCCGCCAGCGCCGCGCGGTCGGCTATGGCGAAGAGCTGCTCAGACGGCTCCGGTCGGCTTGGGTCGAAGGTCAGGTAGAAGGGGTTCTCCGTAGAAGCGGAGAACCCCAGCTGGGCCAGGACTTCGGCGTTGCTCATGCTGCCTCCCGCTGGCTCAGGTCGTCCGGGAAGAGGATCGAACCGAAGCGCCGGCGCCCGAACCCCGGAATCGGCCTCCTTGTATGCAACAGCAACGCCGCTCGGTCGAAGCGTTCGCGCCGCAGCGCTGCGAACACGTCGGCGTCGAGCCGCTCGCCGGCCTCGCTGCGGCTGTCTTTGGCCAGGTACTCGAGGGTGCTCTTCGCCCATTCGAGGGTTGCCTGCTCGATTCGTTCGGACTCATGCCTCAGCTCGAGCACGACCTCGAAGCCGCGGGGGAAGCGCAGCCAGGCGTAGCTCACGTCGAAGAGCTCCCGCACCGGGATCACGTAGCCGAACTCGATCTCGAGCATCTCCAGCGCCGGCTCCCAATCCGCAAGCTCGCCGTCGCTGCCTACCTCGATCGACTTGCCCGAGTGCCACCACCAAAGGGCGTAGGCGGCCATGACGGCCAGGTCGTAAGGTTCCCGGCCCGTCTTCGTGAAGTAGAAGCGCTCGCTCTCTCCCGGGAAAGGGTCGGTCGGGCCGAGGTAGCAGGTTTCGGCGGCCTGCGAACCCACACCGTTGAACGCGATCTCGGCGTCGCCGAACTCCGGCCGCCCGCGGCCCAGGGGACCAGCGAGCGGCGGCAGCACGCGGTCGCGGTGGAGCCGGCGCAGGTCCCGGGCCACCAGGGGGATCGCCCCAAGGGCCTTCGGGTAGTGCTTTTCCTTGATCCTGACGCTGTGGCTGTAGCCCATGTCATGCCCTCCTTTCGCGCTAGTCGAGCGCGATCGTTTCGATCCACCCGGGCGGGCGGCCGTAAATTCCTTGGGTAAGTACGGTCATCACCCGCTCCCCCCGCTCGGGGCCCCGAGGCCAGCCGGTGCCGCCGTCGGTGAGCACCACGATCGAGCGATAACCCGCCTCGAGTGCGGCTCGGATGCCGGCCCCCATGTCCGTGGCGCCGCCGCCGCGAAGCTCGAGCCGCCTCAGACTGCGCAAGCGGCCCTGGGCGGTGACCGCGGCGTCCACGGCGAAGTAGTGGACGTCGTCTGCGGCGCGCAGGATCCCCTTCACCTCGGCAAGTACCTGGTCGAAGTCCTCCTGACCCATGGAGGCGGAAGTGTCGATGACCAAGGCCAGCCGGGGCTTCCTCGCCTCGGTGCGCGGCAGGAGCAGCCGGCCGCGATTGCGCAGCCGCTGGAAGGTGTAGTCGTCGGCTCCCCCGCTGCTGCGCCCGACCTCGTTCTGCACCCACCGGCGCAGCCGCGTGCGCCAGTCGACCTGCGGCGGGGCAAGGATCCGCTCGGCCCAGGCGACGAGCGCCTTGTGTGAGAAGGGACCGTACCCCGACTGGAAGCTGTTTTGGTACTCTCGGGCGCTTTCCTCGATCAGAACGTCCACGAGGGGGTTGAGCAGCCCGGGGTGTTCGGGGTCGTCCGGGGCGAGCTCCCAGGGCCTGGCCTGGCCGTCGGCGGCTGAGCTCGAAGAGCCGGGGCCCATGGGGAGGCCCCCCTCTTCGCCTTCGTCCGTCCCGTGCTCTTCCTGGGCAGACCCGTCCGCTTCCTGGGGCGCGTCGGGACGTTTCAGAAGGGCGTAGTATTCCTCGGCGACGCCCTCCGGCGGAAGGCCGATTTGGCTGGGCAGGTAGGCTCCCGCGGGCAGGCGGAAGGTGCGCTGGGCGATGGGATTGACCTCCAGGTCCGCCGCCAGGTTCCAGTGGTAGGCGTCCCCCGGTCCGACCCCGGCCTCGGCGGCGCGGTCGAAGTGCCTCAAGGCCAGGTGAAGGACCTCGTGGAGGACGACGCCGGCGCGTTCTTCCTCCTCGAGGGCGGCGAAGGACTCGGGGTTGTAGTAGAGGCGGCCGTGCTGGTCCACCGCGAGGACGGGGACCTTGGTGGTGGCCACCACGGGCATGTGCAGTACCAGCCGAGAGAAGAAGGGCAAGGCTTCTAGCACGCGCCAGCGCGCTTCTTCTACGAGGGGGTCGGGCATCTCGGTCCTCCTCTCAGGCCGCCCTGGCCCCGAGGACGTTCTGGCTCACCGACTCCAGGAAAGCGACTTCTTCGTCTCCGAGAGCCCGGGCGCAGGCGTCCTCAACCTCGTTCTCGAGCGCGGCCTTGGTGATCTGTTGCGCGGTGGCAAGGGCCACCGCCCGATGCCCGGCTGCGTCCACGCGCCGGAGGTAGGCGATCAGACGGGCGTAAAGCTGCTGGGCGTCGTCGCGGCCCCCCTCGAGGGCTTCGGCCACCCGCTTCACCAGGGTTTCAGCGAGGCGCGCCAGGACGTCGCTGCGGCTGGGGATGGCCGCGCCAGCCGGATCGGCAAGGACCTGGTCAGGGGGGATGTCGTTTTGCGCCTTGTACTCCTGGTACCAGGCCACGAAGGTCGTCGCCGCGGCCTTGCCCACGAGCCCCTTGCCGGCCGAGTAAAGCCCCTCTTCGGGAAAGCGCTCCTCGAGGACCTCCTCCAGCGCCCGGGCGAACTTGTCCCAGGTGCGGGCGCTCGGCCAGGCGAGTTCGCCGGCGTGCGTGGGGAAGTCGTGGAAGTGTTGCGGGTGGGCATCCAGGAAGTGCGCGACGATGCGGTGGGCTTCGCCCTGTTCCTCGGCCCAGGCGCGCCAGGCCTGAAAGTCGGGGCGGACCTCGACGTGCAGGAACCGGTTGGCTAGGGCCGCGGAGAGCTCCCACAGACCATCGACGCGGTCCGGCGGGTTGGCCGCGGCGAGGAGGATCACCCCTTCGGGCAGCGGCACGTCCCCTACGACCCGTTCGTTGAAGATGCCCAGGGCGGTGTCCTGGACCGTGGGCGCGGCGGTGGTGAGCTCGTCGAAGAAGACGACGGCGCGCCGACCCTGCTTGGCGGCCTCGAGGACCCGCGCCAGCCAGGCGGGAACGGCGCGTTCGGCGCGGCGCGCGCCCTCGGTGGCGACGTAGATGCCGGCCACCTCGGTGGGGTCGTGCTGCGAGAGCACCAGCCGTTCGAGGTGGTAGCCCTTCGCCTTCGCCCACTGCTCGATGCGGGCGGTCTTCCCCACGCCGGGGTCACCCCAGAAGAAGGGGACGATGCCGGTGCGGTCGGCCAGTTCCAAGTAGTCCTCCAGTTTCATGGTTCTCCTTTCCCGTGCGGCGCTTCGCTCGAAGATGCGCCCGCATGCAAGAAGCCGCCCCGGGCCGGTCGTGTGACCGCGCACCCGGGGCACGTCGTGGTGTAATGGACCCAATATGCCAGCGGTCGACCTTCAAGAGGCCCTAGAGCGGTTCGCCGAGGGGATGCGCTCGGCCTACTCGGTCGCGGGCGCGGCCGGCGATCCGGAAGACCAGCTCAAGCCCCTGATCAAAGACCTCCTCGAGGCCCACCCCGGGGTCAGCGCCCAAACCGAGATCCGCATCGACGAGGGCCGCCCCGACGTGGGCGTGTACCTGAACGGCGCCCTGGTCGGCTTCATCGAGCTCAAGGAGCCCGGCAAGAGCATCGCCCCTTCGAGCTTCCGGGGGCACGATCGGCGGCAGTGGAACAGGTTTCGGAACCTGCCGAACCTCATCTACACGAACGGCCGGGACTGGATCCTCTACCGCAAGGGGAAGGCTGAGCGCCGGGCCTCCCTCGCGGCCGACCCGCTCGAGGCCGGCTCGGAAGCCGTCGACGAGCGCGTCACGCAGGAGATCGAGGCCCTCTTCGCCGACTTCCTCAGCTGGAGCCCGATCGTTCCCTCGCGCCCGCGGGAGCTCGCGGACTTGCTCGCGGACCTGACGCGGATCGTCCGCCAGCGTGTCGCCGATGCCGTGATCGTCTCCGATTCGGGAATCAGGGAGCTTTGGGAGACGTGGCAGAACACCCTCTTCCCCGAGGCGAACGAGAAGCGCTTCGCCGACGCCTATGCCCAGACGCTCACCTTCGCCCTTCTGCTGGCCCGAATCGAGGGCGCCGCCGAGCTCCACGACCCGCGCCGCGCCGCGGACGCCCTGCGGGACCACCACGGGCTGCTCGGCTCGGTGCTCGAGGTCCTCGCCTACCCGGGGTCGAGGGCTTACGAAGAGGTTCGCGTCGAGTACGAGCTGCTCGCGCGCGTCCTCGAGGCCCTGGACCCGGCGGCTTTACGCAACGGCGGGACGCACGGGCGCGATCCCTGGCTCTATTTCTACGAGGACTTCCTGGCGGCCTACGACCCCAAGATGCGCAAGGACTACGGGGTCTACTACACCCCCGTGGAGGTGGTGGGCGCGATGGTGCGCCTCACCCACGACGCCTTGCGGCGCATGGGCAAGCCCGCGGGGCTGGCGGACGAGGGCGTCCTGGTCCTCGATCCGGCCGCGGGGACCGGAACCTTTCCGCTCGCCACCTTCGACCTGGCCCTCGAAGAGGCTCGGTCCCGGTTCGGGGAAGGCATCGTGCCCGCAAAGGCTGCGGAGCTCGCCCAGAGGCTGTTCGCCTTCGAGATCCTGATCGGCCCCTACGCGGTGGCGCACCTGCGGCTGCAACGCGCCTACCTGGAAGAGGGGGCGGAAGGAAAGCCCCAGGTCTACCTCACCGACACACTGGAGGCGCCCGAGCTGCGGCCGCTGGCCCACCTGGGGGTTCTTGAGAAGCCCCTGGTGAAGGAGCACGAGGAAGCCATGGCGGTCAAGCGGGACGCCCCGGTGCTGGTCGTCATCGGAAACCCCCCGTACGACCGCCACAGTGCTGATGATCCCAAGGGGGGTTGGGTCCGCTTCGGTTTCGGAGCCACGTCAGAGCAGGCCCGCAGGCAAGCTCGGGAAAAGCTCTTCGGCCCCTACGCCGAGCGGCGTCTGCTGGACGATTTCATCGATCCCGTGCGGGAAGCCGGCGCGAGCGTTCACCTCAAGAACGTCTACAACCTCTACGTCTACTTCTGGCGCTGGGCCCTGTGGAAGGTCTTCGAGTCGCCGGGCGCCCCCGGGCCCGGCATCGTGACCTTCATCACCGCCAGCTCCTACCTGCGCGGGCCCGGCTTCGCCGGCATGCGCAAGTTCATGCGCGAGGTCTTCGACGACCTCTGGATCCTCGACCTGGGGGGCGACAACCGCGCGCCCTCCTGGGCCCGTGACGACGAGAACGTTTTCAACATCGAAACCCCGGTGGCGATCGCGGTGGGGGTCCGCTACGCGCGCGAGAAAGCCCGCGCCCGTGCTCGGGTTCGCTACGTGCGCCTGCGGGGTCCCCGCGAGGCCAAGCTCAAGCGGCTGGCTGCGCTTTCGAACCTCGACGACCTGCCCTGGAAGGACGCCCCCGAAGCCCCCGATGCCCCCTTCGTGCCGGGCGCATCCGGCGACTACCTGTCGTTTCTTCCTCTGCGTGACCTCTTTCCCTGGCAGTACTCGGGTGTGGAGTTCAAGCGCACGTGGCCCATCGCCCCCGATCCGGAAGTTCTGAGGGCGCGCTGGAGAAGGCTTCTCGAAGCCTCGCTGGACGAGCGGCAAAGGTTGTTCAAAGAAACGGATGACCGGACGGTTTTCTCGGAGGTAGATGACCCCGTTACCGGTAAATCGCTAGATCCGATAGGCGAGCTGTCACCTTCGTTTCCCCCGACTGAACCGGTTCGATACGGCTTCCGGAGCCTGGACCGGCAGTGGGCCCTGCTCGACCCTCGCTTGGCCAGTCGCCTTCGGCCGCCCCTCGTCGCGAGCCACGGCCCGGGGCAGCTCTACCTCACGACGTTGATGAGCATACCCCTGGGGGCGGGTCCTGCGATCATGGCGACGGCGCTCATCCCCGACAGGCATTACTTTTCGGGTAGAGGCGGCAAAGACGTCCTTCCCCTTTTCCGTGACCCCGCCGGTGAACGACCCAACCTGGCCCCGGCGCTGCTTTCGTCCCTGAAAGACGAGTTGGGTTTTGACGTCTTGCCGGGGGACTTCGCCGCCTACGTCTACGGCCTGCTTTCCAACCCGGCCTACACCGCCGCTTTTCACGAAGAGCTCGAGGCGGAGCCCGGCCCCCGGGTGCCGGTGACGAAGGACCCGCGCCTCTTCGAGCGGGCGGTCGCCCTCGGACGGGAACTCCTCTGGCTGCACACCTACGGGGAGCGCTACGCCGACGGGCGCACCTGGCCGCCCCCCTTGCGTGCGAAGGTGGTGCAGGCCATCCCCCACACCGAGGAGGGCTATCCCGAGGACTTCTCCTACGACCCCGAAACACAGACGCTTCGCGTCGGCGAAGGCGCCGTCGCCCCGGTTTCCAGAGCCGCCTGGGACTACGAGATCTCGGGCTGGAAGCCGTTGCGGCGCTGGCTCAAGTACCGGATGAAGAAGCCTGCGGGCAAGTCCTCGAGCGCACTCGATGCCATCGTTCCCAGCCGTTGGCCCGCCCGTTTCACGGAGGAGCTGCTCGAGCTCATCGAGGTCCTCGAGCGAACGGTCGAGATCAACCGCGAGCAGGCGCCCTTACTCGAGGAGGTGCTCGCCTCCCCACTCTTCACCCCTGATGAGCTCGGTCTGGACGAGATCCCGGAGGAGCTGCGGCAGCCGCCAAAATTCAAGGTGGACGACGAGCAAAAGCCCCTTTTTGACTAGGCCGTCGCTTCACCGATCACGTTCCTGACTTCACCGGCAACCGGTACACGGGGGCGTTCGCGGGCAACCTGCGCGGGCTGAAGCGCCACACCTCGATGGGAAGGTCCCACCAGAACTCCTCGAGGACGGCCTGCACGGACATGCGGTCCAGCCGTCCGAGCCCAACCCCGGGGAAGTTCACCCCGATGCGCAGGCCTGGATTCCGCGAGGTGAAGACCGCGAGCTTCTGCGCGGCCAGGGCGATCAGGTCGATGCTGGCGCGCCCTCTGTAGTGGAACTTGGTCTGGAAGGCCCCGAGGCCCAGCTCCCGGTCCACCAGCAGCCCGTAGACGTAGGCCCCGTAGCGTTCGTCGTAGGCGCCCTCCTCCCGCGCGAGCCGGCCGAAGACGGCCGGCGCGGTGGGGTCGAGCTGCTTCGCCATCTTGGCCGCGCCCGCGCCCATCACGAGCTCCCCGTTGCGCTTCACCACCCCGTTGGCCGTGAAGAGCCGCAGGTCGGGGGCGTCCTTCAGGTTGGGGTCAAACAGGTTCCCACTCTTCAAG
This sequence comes from Oceanithermus profundus DSM 14977, assembly GCF_000183745.1. Taxonomy (NCBI): domain Bacteria; kingdom Thermotogati; phylum Deinococcota; class Deinococci; order Thermales; family Thermaceae; genus Oceanithermus; species Oceanithermus profundus. The sequence continues at coordinate 36,234 of NC_014753.1, forward strand.
ATCATGGTTACCTCCTCTGGTTCGGCGGGCCCGGCGCCCCGAGCCCCGCCTGGCCGGCGGACCTCAGTGCGCCCGGCGCCGGACGCGGTAGCCGTACACCGCCTCCTCGTCCTCGGGGTCGTAGAGGTCGATGCGTTCGCTCCCTGCCTCGTCGAAGACCATCTCCACGCCGAGGCCCAGACGCTCGGCCAGGCGCTCGGCCAGCTCCTCGAGGCACGGCTCGCAGAGGTCCTCCAGGCCGGGGTCGTCGACGCAGTACACGAAGCCTCGTTCTCCCTTGGGCATGCCCACCTCCTTTCTCGGATCGCCGCGACCATGAAAAAATCGGCCCCGAAGGGCCGCTTGCTCGATGGACGAAGGGGTGGGGCTATCCGCCTTGGTTCCTGGCCACCCCCCGGGTCACGCCGAAGACCTTCTCCTCGAGCCTGCGGCGAACCTCCTCGTAGCGGCGCCTAGGCTCCGCCTCCTCGCACTGCCCCAGCACGATGCAGCGCTCGAGCTCCCTTTCGAGCTCCCCGAGCTCCTGCACCGCATCGCCGAGCAGCGCGTCCTGGGTGGCGTAGTGCTCCCACTTGCCGGGCTCGCGGTAGCGATGGATCGTCGCCATCGCCTCCCTGACCCCCCGCCAGGTCTCCTCCGCGGCCCGGGCCAGCTCTCGCACCTCGTCCAACAAACCCACGAGCTCCATGACCTCACGCTAGCGCACCCCAGGCCCCCACCCCGGCGCTCATGACCCAAACCATACACACCCCCCCAACTACCCTCACCACCACCCCCAAACCCCCTCTCCCCTCCCCTCCCCAACCCGCTTTCGCGCACGCGCTCGCGCCCGCGCAAGCCTCCGCGAAAGCGGCGAGGGTGGGGAAGGGGGGAGGTTGGGGTGGGTGGGGGGTGTGGGGTAGGGGGAGGGGTGGGTATGGGTTAAGCGGGGTGCTAGCATGGTTGGGATGGCTCGGATCAAGGCGGTGGCGTCGTGGCTCGTCGGCCTGGCCGGGGCCCTGGTCCTCTCCGGTCTCCTCGCCTACCTCGTCTACGGGGTGCTCCTGCGCTTCGGCCTCGAGCCGGATCGGGCGGCCAGCTTCGCGGCCCCCACCTGGCCGGGCTTCGTGGTCGCCCTCTTCACCGTGGCCTTGTGGCGCTCCACCCAGGCCCAGGCGGAGGCCACCCGGGCGATGCAGGAGCTCCAGGCGCGCATGGCCGCGGCGGACCTCGCACCGCTCCTGGGCGTCCGGGTGGTGAAGGAGTTCGACGATGCGCTCGGGCGGCAAAGCTCGTGGATCGAGGTCTCCAACCTGGGCAAGTACGGCGTCCTCTTGCTATCGGCCTACTTTCTGGAGTCGTGCACCACGAAGGTGCCAACAAGGAAGCCCTTGGAGGAGCTGGGCAGGCGAAGCGACTTCCCCGCAGCCATACCCAGCGGCGCAACCGTGCGGATCCTCAGGTTGGATCCCGTCGACGGGGTTCTCAAGGAGGGGCAAACGGAAGAGCTGGGCTGCCTCGTCCTCTCGTTGCTCTACGGGAGCGAGGACCTCGTGCGCTGCTACGACGCGACGAGGGTCGTGGATGCGGTAATCCGAATCGTCTACGAAAGGCCCGATTCGCGGGAGCACGTCTCGTTGTTCGAGCCCCCCAAGGATTTCCCATACGAAAAGGCTCGATACGGAGAAGTCGAGGAAACGATCGTCGTTCCCGCCACCGTACTGAAGGAGCGCCCCTGCCCGCGCTGGGTAGCCCGGGCCCTGGATGCCGCCGAGGGCGCGTAGCGGCCCGGTCGCGGCGCCTTCCCGGGGCCGGTCAGGCGGCCCGCGGCCTGCGGGCGACGAAGTCGGGCCAAGCGGCCGCGAGTTCCCCGGGGGCGAGGCGCTCCAGGGGGAGGACGAGGTCGGCGGCGCCTTCGCGCTCGAAGCGCACCCACCCCCCTTCGAGGACCTCGAAGCGCAGGGCGCCGGGCCCGGGGAGGGCCTTCCCTTCCAGGTGGAAGCGCAGCGGCCAGGGCTCCGCGCCGGAGCCGGGGGCGTTGGCGTAGGCGGGGACGGAGAGGTAGCGTTCCCCCAGGCCGCGGGCGACCAGGCGGTTCAGGCGGGGGAAGAGCAGCCAGTCGACCTGGTGCTGGGGGGCGAAGATGGGGCGGCGCAGGGCGTCGGCGACCTCGGCGGGGACGAGGACGACGGCGAGGGCTTCACCGGGGTTCGGCATGGGACCTCCTTTCGTAGGCGTCAGGCGGCCTCGCGCTCCGGGGCCGCATGGGCCTCGCGCACGAGTTCGGGGAAGAGCGGTATACGCTTCGGGGCCGCGGCCAGGGCGGCCCGGGCGGCCTGCACGACCTCCTCCGGGAGCTGGCCCGCGTGGCGCACGGCCAGCTCGGCGAGGGCGGCGTTCGCCCGCACCCGCCGGGCCAGGATCCGGGCGACCTTGGGCTCCGAGAAGAGCCCTTCGAAGTAGCGGCTTTCCAGCAGGCCGGGGTCGGCCGCGGCCATGAGCAGGAAGAGGGCCGCGCGCCCGGCGCGGCCCGCGGGGGTCTTGGGATAGGGCTGGAGCATGGCCGGCTAGACGCGCAGCGGCACCACGACGGCGAGGTAGCCGTCCAGCGCCTCGGCGTCGCGCACCGCCAGCGGCGTGGTCGGGCCGGTGAGGTCGAGGCGCGCCCGGCGCGCCACCGGGCCGAGGGCGTCCTCCAGGTAGCTGGCGTTGAGGGCCGTGGTCAGGGGCTCGCCCTGGTAGTCGATCCCCTCCAGGACCTCCTCGCCGCGGCCGTAGTCGCCCTCGCTCACCAGCCGCACCCGGCCCTCCTCGAAGGTGAGGTCGACGCGGTGGTTGGTGGCGTCACTCATCACCGTGGTGCGCCGGAGGGCCTCGCGGAAGGGGCGGACGTCGAACTCGGCCACGAAGGGGGCCTCGGCGGGGATCACCCGGGCGTACTCGGGGTAGGTCCCGTCGAGGAGGGCGGTGGCGTAGCGCACCCCCTCGGCGTGGAGGGCGAGGCGGCCGGGGCGGTGGTGGAGCTGGACCACCCCCTCCACCCCCCGGAGGACCCGCAGCAGCTCCACCACCGAGGCCTTCGGGACGACCAGCGCCAGCGGCTCGGGGGCGGCGCCGTCGCCGTCCTCGGGAACGGGGAAGGTGCGGTGCACCGCGGCCCCTTCGGGCAGGGGGCGGTCGACGAGCGCCAGGCGGAAGCCGTCGGAGGCCACCCCGCGCAGCCGCTCGGGGTGGACTTCGAGCTGGACGCCGGTGAAGACGGCGCGGTAGTTCTCGTTGGAGGTGGCGTAGGCCACCGGCTCCAGCAGCGCGGCCAGCTCGGCCGCGGGGAGGCTCGCCAGCGGGTCCCCGCCGAAGTCGAGGGGGAGCTCCAGGTCCCCGGCGGAGAGGTGCAGGCGGGTGGCGAAGCGGCCGGCCTCCAGGGTGAGCGTCTCCCCTTCCAGCGTCAGGGTCACGGTCCCGGCGCCCAGCGAGCGCACCACCTGGGTCAGCGGCGCCGCCGGCACTAGCCGGGTGGGGCCGGGAGGGGCCTCGGCGGGGAGGACGAGCTCCAGGTCCTGGGCGCCGTTCGTGCCGGCGAGGACCAGCGCCCCCTCGGCGGGGGTGAGGGCGACGCTGAGGTAGGCGGGCTCGCTGCTGCGGGCGGGCAGGACGCGCGCCAGCCGGTCGAGGGCCCCCTTGAGGGCCTTCGTCTCCACGGTGATCGTGACGGCGTCGGCGGCGTCGGCGGCGTCGGCAGTCTGGGGTTCGGGGGCGGTTTCCTGCGGGCGTCTCAGCGTGGCTTCCATGCGGTCTCCTTCCTGCCCCACACGGGGGCTTCGTGCGAAGGACGCGCCCATTCGGAGGGGCGTCCGGGGTAGGCTTGGGTTAGATAGGGGGGCGGGTATGCTCTCCGGGGAGGTGAGGATGGAACAGCTCGGCCTCTTCGAGGACCACGGTTGGCTCGACCCCGACGAGCGGCGCCGCCGGATCGCGGCGGCCCTCCAGGGGCGGGACGTCGCGGGGGTGCTCGCCGGCTTCGACGCCTTCCTGCGCGGCTTCGGCCACCCGGAGTCGAGCCGGGGCGTCTGGGGCGCGGCCCTGGGCGACTTCCTCGCCTGGCTGTGGCTGTGGCAGGGGCGGGAGGGCCTCGACCTGCGGCCGGGCGACGTCGAGGCCTGGGCGGCGGCGCTGACCACGGCCGGTCGCCACCGGCTGGAGGGCAACGCCCCGCGCCGGCCGCTGGCCGCGGGCAGCCTGCGCACCTGGCTGCACGGGCTGCGGCGGGCGGTGGACTTCTTCGCCTGGGCCGGCCACCCCTGGCCGGACGAGGTGCGCTGGCCGGTGCTGCGCAAGGACCGGGCCGACCAGCAGCCCCCGGTGACCCACGAGGAGTTCGGCCGCCTGCTCGCGGCCGCGGACGGCCGGCCGGAGCCGGAGCGGACGCTCCTGCGGGCCATCCTCTACCTGGCCGGCGACGCGGGGCTGCGCCAGCGGGAGATGGAGCACCTGCGCCTCGGCGACTACGCCGAGGGGCGGCTGGGGGTGCGCAAGACCCCCTACTACGTCGAGCGGCGGATCGACCTCTCCCCCGCCGCGCGCGAGGCGGTCGAGGCCTGGCTGGAGGCCCGGGCCCGACTGGGCGCGCTCCCCGAGGAGGAGGCCTTCTTCGTGAGCCCCAGGCGGCGGGTGCCGCTCAAGCAGGACGCCTTCGCCCGGCGCCTCGCCGAGCTCTTCGAGGAGGCGGGCGTGGGCAAGGGGCGGCGGATGGCGGCGCGCCGGCTGCGCTCGCGGGCCCGCGAGCTCGCCTGGCAGCGCCTCGGCAAGCGCGAGGCGGTGGCCGAGTTCCTGGGGGTGGACCACCCCGAGGGGCCGGTCTGGACCCTCTAGGAGGAAGACGTGAGGCTGAAGGTGCGTTTCGAGACCCCCATCGGCGTCCCCGTCGAGGCCGAGCTCGAGGACGGGGAGGACCTCTACGCGGTGCTGCGCGAGCGCGGCGCCGCCGGCTGGACCGCGGTGCGGTTGCGCTACCAGGGGATCGTGCTGCCGCTCGCCTGCGAGCGCTGCTTCGACTGGCGGCTGCTCGGGGCCAAGGTGGTGGAGTCGGGCGGCTTCGTCGAGGCGGTGACCCTGGGGGGCGCGGTCTACAAGCGGCGCGACCTCGCCGAGCGGCGGGACCTGCCGCGGGTGATCAAGTATTCCCGCGGCGCCCGCGAGGGCGACCCGCCCCACCTGGTCGAGGGCTCGAACCAGGACCGCTACGTCACCCTGGTGCGCTTCGTGGGCGAGGGGTCCTGCCCGCCGGAGTTCTGCCGGGAGGGCTAGGGCGGCCGGGCCGCGACCCGGAGGAAGGCGCCGCCGGGATCGAGGCGGCGCAGGGCGGCTTCGAGCTGGGGGCGGTGCACCCAGCGGCCGCCCTGGCGCATCAGGAAGAGGCCGCGGTCGGGCGCGTCCTCGCCCTGGACGACGAGGGCGAGCGCGCGCATGCCGGACTCCGGCGGCAGGTAGGGCACCGCGTACACCCGCGGCGCTTCGAGGCCCAGCGGCTCCAGGCGCTCGCACAGGCCGTGGACCGCGCTCGGGGGGAGCGGCTTGGCGCGGCGGCGCAGGCGCCCGAAGCGACGGGTGAGCCCGGGGTCGGTAAGGCGGGCGGCCAGGGCGGCCTCGAAGGCCTCGGGGAGGGGCCGGCCGGCTACGCTCTTCAGGCGCAGGTGCGGCGGCGGGGGCGGGTTTCGTGCCATCGTCGCTCCTTTCTTGGGGCCAAGGAAGAGCCCCCGCGCCTTCGCGCGGGGGCCTTCGGTGGGAGGAGACGGGGACCGTCTAGAGGCGGACGTAGTGGAAGCGTCCCCGGAGGTAGACCTGTAGTTCGATCGCTTCGGCGTCGGGCACGGCGCTCCTGGCGCGGGCGACGGCGGCGTCGAGGTCCTCGCCGGAGTAGAGCGGCACCCGGTAGGGGGCCTGACCTTCCCCGGGGCGTACCAGCAGGACGGGTTCGGCGCCCTCGTCGAGGAGTTCCCTGGGGGACAGGTCGCCGTAGAGGCGTTCGTTCCTTTTCATCGTTCGACTCCTTGCAGTTCGTCGAGGATGCGGTGCAGCAGCTTGAGGCTCTGGTGCACCCGCCAGGGCCAGCCGGCCCACTCGGCCTCGAGGAACCAGAGGTCGCCGTCGCGGCGCAGCTCCAGGTTGCGGGGGGCGCGGGGCTCCCCTCCCCTGCGGTGGGCGATGGCGATCAGCGGCGGGACCTCGGCGAGGCGCTTCTCCTTGAGCGTGCGGGCCACCTCGTCCTCGGAGGGGGGCTCGCCCTTGGTGCGCTCCAGGTGCTCGAGGAGATCCTCGTAGACGTCGGGCATCAGGGTCAGGAAGAAGCTCCAGGGGCCGCGCTCGGCGCCGAACCCGAAGCGGCGCCAGCGGCCCTCGTAGCGGAGGCGTTGACCCAGGTTGAAGCGGTACCCGGCGGAGTGCTGCATGAGGTAGTTGCTGATCTGGCCGCCGTCCCGGGCCCGGCGCGCCCCCAGGTTCCGAACCTCGATCACGGCCGGCCTCCCGGAGCGGAGCGCGAGGTGGAGGGCCTCGGTGCGTGCTGGGGGAAGGAGGGTCGAAAGCGCGGTTCCCACATGCCACACAGTCTGGCAAAACTCCGGTCTTCCTTGGGCGCAAAAAGTGTCCCCCTGGGTGGGGGACGGGTAGGTGCGGGATGCGGGGCAGCTCAGGAGGACTCGTCGAGACGTCTAGGCCAGGGCTTTGCTAACCCACCGCCTGGCGGATGCGGTCGAGGAAGGGGCGGATGGGGTGGGCGAGCCTCTCGTAGAAGTAGTCCTCCTGGGTCATCCCGTCCTCGGGGGAAAGGTCCAGGGTCCGCATGGGCGTGAGGGGGAGCCGGGCCTCGACGAGGAGCTCACCAGGCGCGATGGGGTAGCCGCACGATGGGCCCCGAGAGAACCGCACGTCGGTGGACTCCCCCGCCCCGACCAGGGCGACGTAGAACGGCGGCTCGAAACCCATGGACACGAGGGACGCCAGGTTGGGGGTCAGCGCTTCGGGGACGGCCTCGAGGAGCTCGTCGGTGCTCAAACAAAAGCGCTTCCCCGAGACCTCGAAGGCTCGGGCGTCGGGCAATCCGAGGAGCATCTCGCCCCGGTGGGTCAGGTAGACGAGCTCCTCGACGCTCCCGTCCTTGGCGTCGGGTCGGGTCCCCAGGGCACCGAAGTGGGTGGGTCGTAACCCCACCCGCGCTTCGGGAGGGCCGAGGAGCAGGTGCATCGCAGGGAGCCCGTCGCCCGCGGGTCCGATTTCGACCTCGCGACCCGACACCGCGAGCGGCACGGAGGCCACGTAGAGGTAGAGGCCCACGCCGTCGGTCTCCTTCACTGGAACGTTCCGGCCGTGCTGGGCCGCGTCGGCAAGCTCGCGCGCCCGGGCACGGAACCCCTCGAGGACGGTCCGGCGGTGCGCCCGCACCCGGTCGATCTCCGCGGCCGTCATGACGACGGTCTCGCGGCCGGACCTCTGGGGGTAGACCCCGTTCACCTGGTGCGGGGCGTCGAGGCTCGGCGGAATCTCGACGACGATCGCGTAGCGGCCGTCGTCCAGGTCGACCGTGACCACTCGGTTGTCGATGGGCGGGTCGGCGTGCTCCTCGAGAGCGTCTCGAAGCAGCATCGCGACATGAAACGAGGGGGCGCCGTCGAAGCCCACGAGCCGCACGGGAAGGTCGCCGGTGGCTTCGATCCCCTGCACGACGACGCCGCCGTGGGCGTTCGCCAACGCCGCTGCGGCATGGACGAGCGCTTCGACTTGAGACTCCCCCTCGTCGCGACCCGCCTCCTCGCCCTGGGGGGCCTCTTCATCTTCATCGGAGGGCCTTGGGACGTAGACGAGGTGGTGGCCCGCGCGCACGCGGTCGGTGACGAGGCGCTCGAGGTCTTTTTCCGTTGGGGGCATGCTGCCAAAGATCTTTTCCATGTTTTTAGCCTAGGGGGGATACGAAGGGGGGCCTGGTGTGCTAGAACACCACCCAGAGGGGCTCCGTGGACCTAGTCGGTACCGGTGAGGGATGGAGATGTACGTTGGGGACGGACTTTGCGAGCGCCCTCTCTACCGCGTAGCGGGCGGCGCAGAGGTTCATCCTCCTTCACCCAGGTCGTGCGCGAGCTGGCTGTGCGTGAATCCTCCTGCCTGCCAAAGGCGATCGAGGACGGGCTGGAGGCGGGCCGCCACCACCCGCGTGCCCCTTTGCCACGCCTCTTCGTCGCGCTCGTCGCTGGAAGCCTTGGCGATCGCCTCTACGTCATCGTCGAGGAGCAGTTGGTCGAGGAGCAGGAATGGCCTTTGTAGTTCTCGCCCACTGTACCGGGGCTTGCCGATCCTGTAGCCGTGCGCTCTCACCAAGACGAGGGCGAGGTAGTAGGGGCCCTCGAACCCCACGTCCCCCAGGCGGGGCAGGTTCTTGCGCAGCATCCTGGTGACGTTCAGCTCTATCGCATGGGCATCGATGCATTGGGGCTCTTCCCCGTGCTGCTTGCAGTGGGTGTATTCGCGGAGGGGCCCCACGCCGTGAAAAAGCTCGCCCTCGTGCGTCATCAGCGCGAAGTCCACGTGTGGTTCGCGCTCCTCGGCCGCGAGCAGTCCGTCGGCGTGGTGACCGAGCCGATAGCGCCCAGCGAAGGCGCTTAGCCACCGTATCGAGTGGAGCTCCTCAGGCCCGAGCACGCGAACGGCCGCGGCGTCGTAGGTCGGAACCGAGGCCACGTAGAGGAGCGCCCCGGCCCAAAGCTCCCAGCGAACGGGGCCGTAACCGCTTTCGAGGTCGTCGATGCGCTGGCGCAAACGCTCGCGCATCTTCCTGATCACGTCACCCTTCTCGGCGAAGGCGCGGCGAACGTCCATGTAGCTCATACGCTCGGAACTCCTTCCCACCCTGCGATAGAACCGACCATCGGCCATGAGCGGGGCATTCAGGCTGCGGGGCACCTCGACGACGATCGCGTAGTTGCCGTCCTCGAGGCGGACCGGCTGGGCGTGTACCTCGACCGCGGGTTCGGTGAGGTCGCGGATGGCGTGCTCGAGGGTAGACGCGGCACGGTCCGGGTCGTCGAGCTCCATCCCCACGAGCTCCTTGGGGACTCCGCCCTCTTCCTCCACCCCGTAGATCAGGTAGCCCCCGTAGGCATTGGCGAAGGCGGCCGCGTCCTTGGCGGCCTCCTTTCGGCCCCCTTTGGTCCCCAGATCAGCCTCGCGCTTGTAGTCGAGGTAGGGCCCTTCGGAGACCTCGCGGTCGATCAGCGAGCGGAGGTCCTCCTCGGTGAGGGCGGAAGTGGGCACCCCGAAGATCTTGCGGTACATGCTTTCATTCTAGGGGACCGGGTGGTGCGCCGGATGTGGCCCGGGATGGAAGGAAGGGGCCCGTAGGCCCCTTCCGCTACGCGCAGCCGGGCGGCTAGGCCGCCGCGGCCTTGCCCGTGAGACCCGCGGCCCAGCGCAGCTTGGCCTGGGCGCGTTCGTAGGCCGCCCGGAGGGCCTTGGGGACGTACCCCAGGCGCTTGAAGGCCTCGAGGGCCTCCTCCTCTTCGGTGGCCAGCTTGGCGGCCGCCTCGAGCTCGGCCAGGGTCTCCTTGGCCTCGCTTTCCCCGAGGGCCGCCTCGAAGGCGGCGGCGGGATCGTACCGCTCGTCGGCGATGAGCTCGCCGATGGTGGTCGACCCCTCCTCGCCCACGGGCCGGTCCAACTCCAGAACGGAGAGGAGCTGGAGGGCCCAACTCACCCGCTCGGGGTCGGCTTCGCGACCCCGGCGGCCATCGCGGGGCTTCGCGATCTCCCCCGCGATGGCCTCGGGGGTGGCCGGAAGGCCCTTCCCCTCGAGGTTGCGCTTGACCGCCGCCACCTGGCGCAGGAAGCGCGCCATGGCGGTCGAGAGCGAGACGCCCCCGCGCTCCATGGCCATCTGGTCCTCCAGGTGGACCTTCAGGTCCGCCAGGAAGAGGCGGGCCATGGAGACCCGGCGTGCCAGCACTCGCTTCGGGAGGCGGTGCACCCACTCACCCAAGAAGGCGAAGCCGTCCTGGACGAGGTCCTGGTACCGCTCGAGCGAGCCGTAGCTCAGCTCGAAGGCCACCAGGTGGATCACCGGGGCCATGCCCCGGTAGAGCGCCTCCACCGCGGCGCCCCGCTCACCGTTCAGGTACGCGGCCGCGGCCGCGTACATCTCTCCACGGCTGGGGGGAGACTCGGCCGCCCAGCGCTGGAGGACCTCCACGGACGTCATTGCTGCTCTTCTTCCCATCTTCTTCCTCCCACCCCGACGGGTGGCTTACCAGCACGACCGGGGTGGGCTTCCTGGCCCCCTCCCGGCGCGCCGGCGCCGTCGGGGACCAGTTCGAGCCTAGCGCACCAGCGGTCCGGGCTGGGCGCGAAAAAGGAGCCGCCGGATCGCGCCGGCGGGCCATACACTTTTTCCCTTCATTGTTGGAAGGGAGCCGGGGTATCATTGGGACTATGAGCGGCTAGGCACGAGACACCATATGCGAACCGCCCGGATTGGGGAGTCCGGGCAGCGCAGAAGCCATCTTGACGTGGGCGATCTCTCTAAAGCCCACTTTACAAGAAAACCGGCCTCTGCGCAAGGGGGAGCGTATTGTCTCGAATCCCGGCCTACCGCTCGGGAGGTCGTATGCCATTTGCGCAGAGCAGGACGGTAAATTCTCCACCTTCGTTCCTTCGAGGGATCGCCCAACCCAAAGACCTTTGGGTCGCGGGTGAGACGACGCGAGCCTGGGACCGGGTGCTGCCCCGGGACCGCAAGGCGTTCGCCCTCGAGCTCGCCCGGGAGCTCCTGGCGGGGCGCCACGTGGGCCGTACGCGCCAGGCCCGCGAGCACGCCGAGCGGGTCCTCCACTACCTGGTCTACCTGGGCCTCCAGCAGGCCCAGCGCAGCCGCCAGCGGCGGGCGTCCGAGGTGGCCGTGCACGTGGTGCAGAGCCTGGCCGCGGTGCGGCTGTGGCCCGAGGCCAAGCCCGAGACCGCGCGCAAGCGCTTCGGGGTGGCGCTGAGGCGCCTGGCCTCCCTGGGCCTGGTGCGCCACCGGGGGCACGTCGCCGACCTGCGCTCGAGCTCTGGCCGGATCCTCTACGACGGCACCGTTGTGCGGGTGCGGCTGCGGCCCGGGCAGGTGGGCGGCTTCCTGCCCGAGGACTTCACCCACCCCTGGCGCGACCTGGCCGCCGACCTGGCCGCCGGGCGGACGGCGAAGGCCTTGATTCGTGCGCGCGAAGTTTCCCACACCTCTACCGAGGAAAGAGACTTCAAAACCAACACCTTGAAAGACTTGGGGTTTTCTTCTCCCTCACGCGTTCTTGCTTCGGTAGATACCTGGGAAACTTCGCTCCCGCCCAAGCCCTCGCGGGGCCAGATGCGCGACGCGATCGTGGACCTCGAGCTGGTGGAGGAAGCCCGCCACCTCGCCGTGGACCGGGTGGCCCGCATGATGGCCGCTGCGCTCGACGACGCCGCTTCGGTACGCTACTTCGCCGGTCTCCTCTGGCGGGCGCTGCGTTCGGGGCGCCTCTACGCCCTCGCGCAGCAGCTCGAGCGCCTCATGGCCGAGGTCGAGGAGGGCGGCGTCCGGAAGCCGGGCGCCCTGCTCGCGTCGCGGATGGGGAAGCTGGCGGCGTAGGCTTAGTCATCGAAGACGTCTTCCGGGAAGGCGCTGCGGCTGGCGCGCATCTCGTCGAGGACCTGCACCACCTCCTGGTGGAAGCGGGCGAAGCGAGCCGTTGCTCAATCGAGACCCGCGGCTACGCCGGCAACGGGGTAAATATGGGTCGAAGGTGGGGGTCATCCGAGTAGCCCCTCCCCCCTCAGCTCTGCCTTTGCGCGCTCGAGGACCTCGTTAGGGAAGGTGTCGAGGCCCCACAACTGGGTTGCCTTCTCCCCTACCGCGATGATCGCGTAGCGCCAGCGGGGCTCCCTGCGGTCGACGAGGGCCAGCTCCGGCCGGCCGTGGTCGGGCGCCTCGGGCTGGTAAGAGAGGGCGAACCGCTCGTCGAGCTGGCGACTTTGCACTCCCCCGTTCGTTCGCTTGCGCGGCATTGAGCCCCCTTTCTAGAGCTCGCGGACGGTGCGCTTGAGCTCTTCGAACAGCGGGGCGTGCTTGCGGGTGGGCACGACCCGGTAACCTTCGTTGATCAGTCGGCTCATGGCCTCGAGCACCTCTTGCAGGCGCTCGCGCCTTGCCCCGTCGTCGAGCAGGGCGTCTTCTACCCGCGCGCGCAGCCCCTGCAGGCGCTCAAGCTCGTGTTTCGGGGATGCCGGCTCTGCCTGTGCGAGCGAGGCAACCGCGGCCTTAAGGACGTCCTCGAGCGACTTATTGCTCATGGTCTTCTCCTTTCTCCTGCGACAACCCGGACGACTGCGAGGCCTGCACCCTGTGCAGCCTCGTTCCTTTCGCTTTCTTGTCAGGGGGTTCTATTGATGCTCTTCAGGGGCGCTTTCTTCGGCCAACCAGCGCTCGAAGAAAATGGCGTGATCTTCGAGCCGCATGGCCGCTTCGTGGGGGACTCGAACTTGCACGGTCTCGCGCACCAGCTCCGCAAGGCGTTCACTGGCCCAGAGGACCTGCCGCGGAAGCGGATCCAGGGCCTCTCCGTAGCCATGCAGAACGTGGGCATCGCGCTCGAGATCGACGAGTAGGCGAACGGCTTCTTCGATCAGGGGTCCAGCGGTGGTAGGTGCATTGTGACGCGAGAGGCGGCGCAACAGGTCGGGGACCCGTGTCAGGTGCGACCGCGCGAGGAGCGCGGCTTCTTCTCGACTTCTGGACACGGCTCCTCCTTCTTGCGTGCAGGCAGCAGGGGGTTTCTCTTTCCCGTTACCCACGCCAGTGTCGTGTGGAGTGCGATCACGGACCAGCGCCACCACCCGGGCCGGCACGGGATGTCTAGTCCGTACAACGCGCGAAGCGATCCGTGGTGCACGTTCTCCACGAAGACCGCTAGGTTCTGGCTGCCCGGCTCGTGCCGCGAGGGGTAAAGCACACCCTGGATTCCTGCGCTCCGGGCAGCGAGGGCGAGCTCGTGGATGGGAACGTAGTCGCCACGAATGGCCTTCATGTCGTGATAGCGGTCGCTCACCTCTTCCGGGGTGATGGGGAGCAGGCCCGGGGCTTTCGAAAGCAGCTCTTCAAGGTGAAGCACCCGCTCGAGGCGAACCCGCACCGGGACGATGCAAAGCGGCGCACGCTCGTGGCGCGGGCGCAAACCTCCATGCATCACAAACTGCCCACCATGACCAAGATCGTCGAGGCCGTACCGCGTTTCCAGCACCACCGCGGTGGGCGAAGCCGAGAGGTAGAGCGTAGGAAGTTTCGTGCAGCCATCGAAGCGACCCACGCTCTGTTCGGCCCCTTTTCCGTTCAGCAGCACGGAACCGGGGCAGTGATAGGGCGGCCGCATGGCCCGGTAGCCGACGTGGTCCTCGAGTGGACGAACGAACGCCCCGGCTTTCGCCAGGGCGCCGTCGAAATCGCGGCCCTCGTTCACGTCTCGGGCTCCCCCCTGTAAAGGTTCGCTACGGTCTGGTACACCAGCTTCATTCCCCATGGCTCTTTCGCCATGAGCTCGATGGCGGAGAGGCTCCCCTCCTCGCTCCAGCGGGTGCTCGGGGTTTTCAGCCAGGCGACGGCGTAGTCGAGGTCCCCGTAGAGCTCCTCGAGCATCCTGAGGATGCGCTCGAGTTCAGCCGCGCGCTTGCGGATCTTCGGCGTGGCCGAGTTCCGGCTCAGGGTCGAGGAATCCACGCCGAGGATCGGGGCTAGTGTGGAGAGGGGGATGCCAAGCACTTCTGCGATCGCCCGCGCGTCGTAGTCCTTCTTCCGGTTCCGTAAAGGAAGGATGGGGGCGGGGCCAAAAACCCCGGTGTGGGCCAAAGGCATACCGATCTCCCTTCTAGATCAAAACGGCTCCGTCATGCTTACCTGAGTTTACTACCGCAGGGTAGTAAAGTGCAAAAACGCTGCACATTTTTTGCTCATGATATGCCCTACTTGATCGCCAGCAGCCGCCGGCGGGCCTCGAGGTAATCGTCCGGGTTGGGGTGGTTCGCCAGCAGCTCCTCAATCTGTTCGAGCGGCATGGCGGCGAATCCCGCGGCGGCGTAGGTCTGCTCGAGCTCATGGAGCCGTTCGGCCAGCGGTTCGCGCTTGCGTTCGGACTCCAGCTCACCGCGAACCAGAAAGAGGACGAAATCCTCGAGCAGGTCGGTCCATGCCTGGAGGAAATCCTGACCCCGCTGTTCGATCTCGGGAAGGCGGGCTCGCTGATCCACGGCGTTGTGAAAGGCGCCTAGAAAGGCGTCGACGCGCATACCCTCGTCTCCGTGAAAGTCCCAGGGATAGGAGAGCCACACGTCGAAGAGCCCAATGGCCCGATCGTAGTCCCCGCGACGGACGGCGGCGACGACGTTGTCCACGAAGGCGGCGGGGTACATTCGATCGAGGTCCCCCGCATTGAAGCGAGCAGGGCGGATGGTCATTCTTGCACCTCCATCAAAGCAAGGGTAGCACCACGAAGGGGACCAATAGGCGCCTTTTTGCTTGTCGGGGTCAGCGAGCGCGCAGACCCATCCAGAACCCGGGCACGAACCCGGCGGCGAAGGGCAGGTTGTAGGTGAGTACGGCTATGGCCTTCGACCACATCGACTCGATGCGCTCGGGGGCGAGCGCCGGGGCCAGGTCGCGCTGGATTCCAGCCCAGTCCACATGCAGGTAACCCTGGTAGGCCAGCACCTGCACCCCGATGAAGAAGAGCCCCACGACCAGGGCGACGATTCGCCCTACTTGTTTGAGGGCGAACCCGGCGGCGAAGCCCGCCAGGCCGCCCAGCCCCAGGGAGCCCCAGGGCAGCGTTACGCCGTCTTCCATGGTTCAACCTCCGGTGTAGCTGGCCAGGCCCTCTTTCAGCGCAGCAGCATCGAGGGGAACGACCTGGCCGGTGCGCAGGTAGACGAGGCGCACTTCGGGCTCGATGCCCCAGTGTTTGCGTACGGCCTCGCGATAGAGCGCGAGCTGGGAGTGGTAGCGCTCAGGGTGCACCTCGCGGTCGGTCTTGTAGTCTTCGAGGTACCAGACGTCGCCTACGCGGTACAGGCGGTCGATGACCCCCTCCCAGGCCGTAGCCCCGAGCGGGTAGACGAGGGGAAGCTCGGCCAGGTCCACTTCCCGCTCCTCGAGGCTCGGGATGGCGCTGCCCAGCAGGGTCCGGTAGACCCGCAGGAGCGTGGCCACCTCTTCGATCACGGCCGGCCGGCGATCCGCCGGAACCTCCTCGAGGACCTGCTCCCCCTCAAGGGCCAGCAGCACCTCGGGATCGTCGGGGTCCCAATCGCGCTGAATGCCCTCGTGAACGAGGATGCCTACGATCCGCCCGAGCAGCCGCGCCTCGGGGTCGGCGGGCCATGCCTCCTCGGGATCGGGGACCTCGAGCTCGCGCTCGGCCTTCAGCGCGGTGGGCGAGCTCACCGCCGGCGGGGCCGGGGGCAGGGGCGTGGCGAGCTCTGGATCCACGGGGAGGGTAGCGGCCTCTTGCTCGATGGGTTCTTCGAGGGCGATTTCTGCGAGGGTTACGTTGCGGTGTTCGAACTTCGACCCGAGGTTCAGAACCTCGGTGAGGTGGTGCAGCCACGAACCCTTTCTGGGCTCCTTCACCGCGGCGCTCACGATGAGGCGCTCGGAGCTTCGCGAAAGGGCCACGTAGATCAGCCGGTGGTCCTCGCCCTCTTTGCGAGCCTTCAGCGCCTGTGCGATGGATTCGTATGCGTCCTCGCCGTTGAGGGCCACGCGGCCGGTGCGTGGTTCGATGACGAGCTCGTCGGAGTTGCCGTTGAAGGTGCGGTCGGCGTCGAAGATCACCACTACGGGAGCTTGTAGCCCCTTGGCGGCGTGCGCCGACATTACCCGCACGGCGTCCCCGCCCAACCGGGCGAGGCTGGCTTCTTCCTCGCCGCCGCTGCGGAAGCTCTCGAGGGTGGCCACCGCCTCGGGGTACGTGCGGGTGTGCTCAATCCGACCCAGGACGTAGAGGACGGTGTCCGCCATCTCGAGCTCGAGCAGGTCGAGGAAGGGAGGACCCTTGGCCGTCGGAGCCTCGATCAGTCGCGTCAGGGCCTCGGCGGGGCGCATCTTCTCGGCGTCGGCCCGGAGTCGCAGCAGGCGCTCGGCGGCCTCGGGGTGGTGCAGGGTCAGGTAGGACTCCGGAGCGTCCTGGGCCAGCACCTCGCGCACTTGCCCGAGCGTGAGCCCGCCAAAGGGGCCGCTGAGGAAGACGGCTAGGCTGTCGCGCGGCGCTTCGCCCGTGGCCAGACGCAGGGCATGGTAGAGCTCGCGAACCTCGGGCTCCTCGTAAAGCCCCCGCAGCCCAACGACCGCGAAGGGCAGACCCGCTCCCCGCAAGGCCCGCAAGAGCGGCGGAAGCTGATGGCGTCGCCGGAACAGGACGAGCATCTGCCCGTAGTCGTAGCCCTCCTCGTCGTGCAGTCGGCGTAGCTCGCGGGCCAGCAAGCGAGCTTCCCCGTTCCGCAACGCATCCAGCGTGGCTTTGCCATCTCCGGGAGTCACGGTGATCAGCTCCACGCGGGCGTCGCCCTCGCGGCCCGGCTTGACCTCGGGGGCCTCCTCGGCGGTGAACGCCTTTCCGAGGGCCGCCTCCGCGGACGTAAAGGCGTTGAGGAAGTCCGCGAGCGCAGGGGGATGACGGTAGCTCACCGTCAAGGTCTCGACGTTCCCGTTCTCGCGCGCGCGGCGATGGGCTTCGCGGAAACCCTCCACGTCGGCGTCGCGGAAAGCGTAGATCGACTGCTTGGGGTCGCCCACGACCTCGATGGGCACCCCGGCCTCCTCGAGGGCTTCGAAGACCCGAGCCTGGATCGGCGCGGTGTCCTGGTACTCGTCGACCAGCACCACTCCGAGCCGGGACCGTACACGCTCGAGGGCCTCCGGGTGGCGGATCAGGGCAAGCGCCCGACGCTCGATCTCGCTGGGGTCGAGATAGCGGCCGCCCAGGCGTGTCAGCCAGCGGGCGTAGACCTTTTTGAACCCCGCGACCAGGCTCCGGCTTGCGTCGCCCGTTCCCTCGAAGGCTTCGGAGATCGAACGCCGCTTGAAGAGCTCGACCAGCGCCGTGGTCACGGTCTCGTCCACTTCAGCGCCCTCGATGATCGCGAGGTTGCGGACCTCCTCGAGGAACCACGCCCGCGCGGTCGCCGGGTCGATCACCTCGAAGTGAGGGTCGAGGCCCAGCATCGGCGCCGTCAACCGAAGCAGGTACCCGAAGAAGCTGTGAATGGTGCCGATGGGGGCCTCGAGCACCCTCACCTGGTAGTCGGCTAGCCGCTCCGCCAGGGCGGGCGAGGGGGTGAAGTCGTAGAACGATCCCCGGCCCAGGGCCTCGAAGATGCGCTCCCGAAGCTCGGCCGCGGCCTTGTTCGTGAACGTTACCGCAGCGACGCGCTGCGGCGGATGCTGCTCGAGGTGTTCGAGGTAGCGCTGGGTGAGCCGGGTCGTCTTCCCCGTCCCCGCGCTTGCGACGATGACCTTCATGCGTTCCCCTTTCTCCGCACGACGCGGTGGCGACAAATGTCGGCGAAGCGACAGCTGCGACAGCGATAATCGCTACGTGCAATTCGGTACACACCGCGTTCGGCGTTGGCAACCATGCGCACGGCCCTCTCTACTCCACGTACGAAATTCTCGTTTCGAAGGACCCATCTCCCGAAAGGAGTCTGGCGTGTAGCGATTCGGCGGCGCAGAGGGATCGAGTGGACGCTCACCATTACCTCGCGCCCGTCGCGGGCTAACCGCCTAACCGCGAGGTAATAGCTCGGACGTTTGCTTGCGTGCTCCCAGGCACTCCTGCTGCTCTTTATCTCCTTGGTCGTCACGTAGATGATCTCGGCAAGCTCGTCGTCGCTGACTACGATGTGGAGCTTCACCGGGAAACCCATCTCACCGCCCACCTTCTCCATGACGGTGAACTCAGGTAAAAAGTGCCAGCGCTCGTCTACCTCGGAAGGATCAAACCCTAGCCCTTCCAGGGCTTCCCGGTCCGTTCGATCCCCCTTCAAACGTTCGAGTAGTTCGTACCACTCAAGCGCGCCCTCGTCTTCTTCGCCCAGGTTCATCCGCTGAAGAAAGGCCTGGTACCCGCATTCGTCGAGCATGCGCACCTGATCAATGTGGCGATAGGTCAAGGGTGCGGCGACTTCGGGCGGGCTGTAGATGCCCTCCTTGCGCTCGGCGGGGAGGGGCGCAGGATCGGCGAGGGGCACCTTTTCCTTTTTCATGCCGATCAGCGCAACTTCCGGTTCGACCGGCCCGCTCGCGCTGGCCAGCGGGAAGCTGAGGGTCGTCGTCCGGCCGGCGCCACGCAGCTCGTCCCACAGAGAGAGGGTCCGGTTGCGAAGGCGCTCGGGCAGCCCCAGCTCTTCGAAGGCAGCGTCCCAGGGCAGGCGCACCCCGGGATCGTCGGGCAGGAAGTAGTCTTCCTGCTCACCCGTGAGGTAGGCGCCCGCAAAGGCGCCGGCGACGAAGGCGTGTTCGAAGCGGCGCCCCCCAAGCCGCCCCGCCGTGGTGAAGGTCACTCCGCGAGCCTCCTGGCGCACGGGGCGCAAGGTTCCCAAGAGGGCGCGCCACCAGTCGCGCATGCGCGCGGGGTCGTAGTCGTGGCCGTTTACGAAGCGCGCGGCGAGGAAGCCGGCGCGCATGAACTCGTCCGCCCAGGGCGAAGACGCGAGTAGCGGATCCTCTTGGATCAACCTGCGCACCCAGTCTTCGGGATCCTCCGAGGGTTCGGGCTCGAGCATCCGCCGGGCCTCCTCGAAGCGCTCTTCCAGGCCCAGCTCGGAAGCTAGCCGTTCGGTGGCTTCCATGCCCGAGACCCCCAGGGCGTAGAGGCGGGCGGCCAGCGGCTCGAGCCCGGGCACACGCCGCAGGGCGTCCGCCGTAGGGTGGTCGGCCAGCGCGAGCCGGTCGAGAAGGTGGCGGCCCTCGTCGAGGTCGGCTAGGCTCTCGGTGTGCTCGTCGGCGAGCGGGACTTCGAAACGCTGCGCGAAGTGGCGGTAGTGGCTCGCCAGGCCCGGGGGCGTAACGACGACGATCTCGCTTGGGGAAACGCCGTCGACCAGCAGGCGCTTCACCCGGGCCATCACCCAGCGCGCCTCCTCCACCACGTTGGGGAGCGCGAACCGCTCGAGTTCGACATGGGACTCCTCGAGGAGCTGGCTCGTGGGAAGCGTGGGGACCGGTGCGGGCGACGTGACGACGACCTCGCCCCCGAGCTTCGCGTACGCCTTGAGGAAGCGCACCTCTACCGGCGACAGCTCACGGAAGCCGTCCACGATCAGGGTGGCGTACGGTAGGCGCTCGAGCTCTCCCAGGTGCTCGAGGGCCTCGTTGCGCCGGTCGTCGGGGTCCTGGTAACGCCGGCCCTGGCGCAACTCTTCGTAGCGCGCGTAGACTTGCCGGAGCCGCGCCGCTTCCCGGTCGGGCTCGGGCACGCTGTCGGGCTTCACCCCGTAGCGCTTGAGCTCGGCGATGGCCCGGGCAAATAGGCTGGCCTCGCCCGGGCCCGGGGTGCGGCCGTCGACCTCGCGCAGGGCCTCCCCCACCAGCGCGATGCGCTCAAGCGCGTCGAGCGGCGGACCCAGGCGGCCAAGCTCCGCCAGGATCTCGGTGTAGAGGGCCTGCCAGTGGAGCACCTTGAAGCCGGGCGCTCCACCCTGTTCCCGGGCAAAGCGGGCGAGCAGGTGCCTGCGTGCCTGCGGCAGGGTGACGACGCCCACGCGGTGGGGGGTAGGCTCGCGGAGCCGCTCCGCGGCCAGGGACAGGACGTGGGCGGTCTTCCCCGCCCCCGCGGGCCCCACCACGGTATGAAGCGCTGCCTCGTTTTTCACGTCGACCTCCTCTTCGTATTGTTCCAAGAAATCGGGCGCCCCGAAGGGCGCCCTGCACCGTTTTGGCGATTACAACTAAGAAAGCAAGCCCTCTCCTGAGGCTCGCCCTGCTAGGGGGAGTTCACGTTCCGCATCGGCCACACGCCCGCTGGCGCGCGTGTACTGGCGGAACCTTTGCCGAATTGTCTTGAGTGGGATTCCGGTTAAGGAGCTCAAGGACTTGCTGTTGAGGTGCCCGACGGCCTGAAAGACGTCCTGTACGCGCTCCATGCGGTTGCGCGTATCCCGCCACACCACCCAGTCCGTCATGCGGCGCAGCTCAAACCCAACGAGGCGGCCAAAGGCCGCCTCGACTTCTGCTGGCCAGCGCCGCTCCGTGTCCAACTCGAGGACCCGGGCGCCGATCGGAAGCAGAGGTTCGCGCCCGCTGTACTGGTCGTTGGGGTCGAGGGGCATTCCCACGGCGCCGGGGACAAGCAGGTAGGTCGGGCGCAGGTCGAGCTCGAGGTCCAGGTACCCGACGCCCACGAAGCCGTCCAGCACGATGATCGGCCGGGACAGGGAGACCGGGGAGGTCCATTCGAACTCGCGGAGGTGGGCATAGGGGCGAACGATTTCAATAAAAGTTTTGGCCTCGTCGGGAACACTAAACGGCGCGACGTTGATACGGGTCATGCACGATCCTCCCGGGCAGTCAACCTGAGAAAACGATAAGGCGGGAATTAATCCCTGTACATCCCCCAAATGGGGGTATCAGTCCAAAAAACAACGTCCCCATCGGCGTTAACCCCGCAAGAGTACGTCCAACCAGGTGTACCGCCGGCTCGCCTGCACCGCACGGGCTCGGTAGAGGGCCTCCGGGTGGAAGAGCAGCGTATGGTACTGCTTGCTGCGCGTCAGCGCCGTGTAGACGAGTTCCCGCGAGAGCAAGGCCATGTGGGCCTTGGGAAGGATCGTGATGACTGCGGGCCACTCCGAGCCCTGGGACCGGTGTACCGTCATCGCGTAGGCGAGGACGAGCCGGCTGCGTTTGTTCCCGGGGATGGCGAAGCGGTCGGTCGGGGTTTCGAAGGTGAGGCCCAGGCTTCCCCCGCCCCGCAGCACCCCCACCTCACCGTTCATGATTCCCAACTCGTAGTCGTTGTGGATCCACACCGCGGGGTCCCCTTCGCGGGCCTCCATGCCCCAACCGATCGGCCCCAGCGGTTTCCCCCCGGGATTGAGCTGCTGCTGGAGGAAGGGGCTGAGGCGACGCACCCCCAGGGGGCCCCGGTTCCCGGGCACTAGCACCTGGGGCCGTTCGCCGACGATCTGCTCGAGCCTCTGGAGCTCGTCGAGTAGCGTCCGCAACGTCGTTTGCGCGGCTTCTTCCTCGAAAGGCAAAAGGCGCAAACGTTCGCCGTCGGCCAAGGGCATCCTGCCCTCGCGCAAGGCGTAGGCCCCGTTCACGATGGGGCTGTCCTGCGCTTGACGAAAGATCTGCGTCAGCCGCAAGGTGGCCACTCGGGTCATCAGATCGCGCAGGAACTGCCCGGGACCTACGGGCGGAAGCTGGTCGGGGTCGCCGACGAAGATGACCGAGGTGCTCGGCGCGAGCGCGTCTACCAGGAAGGCTGCGATCTCGGCGTCGAGCATCGAGGTCTCGTCGATCACCAGCAGGTCGTACGGCAGAGGGTTGCGCGCGTGGTAGAGAGGCCGGCGCGCCTCCCCCAGCCCCAGCAGCCGGTGAATCGTTTCCGCAGGCAGACGCGCGACCTCGGCGATGCGACGGGCCGCCTTCCCGGTAGGAGCCGCGATCCCGAACCGCATCCGATGCAGCTCGGGGGCGGCGAGTAGCGTGGCGATCGTCGTCGTCTTGCCGCTCCCGGGACCACCGGTGAGGACGACCACGCGGTTTTCGCGCACCAGCTTGAAGATGCGAGCCTGCTCGTCGGAGAGGCCGTGGCCGGCCGGAGGCGTAAGGCGCAACCCGCGGCCGGGCTTCAGGCGAAAAAGGAGCCCGTCGGCGATGCTGCGCTCGGTTCGGTAGGGCTGAACCAGGCCGTAGCGCCCCTGCTCCTCAACGATGAGCCGCTGCTTTCGGGCTTCCCGGGCCAGCTCCTGGATCTCTTCCTTGCCGAGGCCGCTGCGTTCCGCGAGCAAAAAAAGAGGAGCGGCCGTGTGTCCTTCCCCAAGCAGGTCGATCAATCCACCCAGCAACCGCTCGAGGCGCGGGAAGACCCGCCGGAGAACTTCACGCGGCACCCCGGGCACGAGCAGCTCTTGGGGCTTGTCGAAGGCCCGTTCCGGCCGCGAGCCGAAGCGGGCCGCGAGCCAGCTCGCGGCTTCCTCGCTAAAGCCTAGCTTCAGATAGCCCTCGATCTTGGCGAGCTCCTTCGAGGGCGGCGGCGCGAGGCCCAGGAAACGCACCACCCTGAGCCGAGGCCCGTATCGGGGGTGGACCGTGTGCTCGGTCTCCATGCGCACCCACGTCCCCTCTACGGGGGTGGGCATCTCGCCCACGGCGGTGTGGCGCTCCCCGGCTTCGTTGCGGACCGCAACGACGGCGAAGCCGTCTTTCAGGTAGACGACCCGCTCGATCTTCCAGCGGCCCTCGCTTACCAAGGCCCCTCCTCAGGCCGCTAGATCGCGGCTTCGCGCCTCCTCGAGCGCCCGCTCTGGATCGTCCAGGTGGCCGGGTTCCAAGCGAATCTGCGACACTTCGGGATCGGGCAGGTGGAAGAGCAGTTCGTGCACGATGGGCTCCAGTACGGCCTGGGGCGCACGCCCGCCCGCGCGCCGGTGGTTCTTCAGGCTCCGGCGCACCACCTCGTCGACGAAGGCTTCGCTCATTTCGAGCCGTACGCCGTAGGCGTCGAAGATCCGGCGGTACCGCTCGAGGTAGGAGTTCTCCACCTCCGCGACGATGCGCCGCAAGGTGTCCCCGTCCAGCGGGTCGAGGCGCACGAGCTGCGGCACCCGGCCCATGAACTCGGGGATCAACCCGTAGCGGATCAGGTCTTCGTGGGTCACTTCAGGAAGGGTCTCATCGGGCTCCGGCGTGTCCGCTCCGAAACCGATGCCCGGGCGCCCCTTGCGCTCCTCGAGGATCATCTCCAGCCCCTCGAAGGCCCCAGCGAAGATCCACAGGATCCCATCGGTCTTCATCTGCACGGTATCCTCGCCGGGGTGCTTGCGACCCTCCTTGAAGGGCACGTTGGCGACGGTGCCTTCGACGAGCTTGAGCAGTGCCTGCTGAACCCCTTCGCCGGAAACGTCGCGGGTGATCGAGGGGTTCTCCCCGCCTTTGCGGGCGATCTTGTCCACCTCGTCTACGAAGATCACCCCGCGCTGAGCAAGCTCGAGATCGCCTCCCGCGGTCGCGAGCAGCCGGGTGAGGACGCTCTCCACGTCGTCGCCCACGTACCCCGCTTGGGTCAGGCTGGTGGCGTCGGCGATGGCCACGGGCAGGCCGGCGACGCGCGCGGCTTCCTTCACGAGCAAGGTCTTCCCCGTCCCGCTCGGCCCGACGAGCAGCACGTTGGCCTTCGGGAGGTCGGGGTTTTTGAAACGCAGCGCGTGGGTCGCAAAAGCGACGGACAGAGCGCGCTTGGCCCGCTCCTGGCCCGCAACCCTCCGGTCGAGCTCCTGCTTGATCTCGCGAGGAGGGCGGGCGCGTTCTGGCAAGCGCGCAGCGGCCGGCGCCGGGGCGGGTTCGAAGCGGTCCTCGTTCTCGAGGTAGCGCATCCCCTCGTTGAGGCACTGCTCGCAGATGTACTGCGGCGGCCCCTTACCGTCGCCGTATTCGACCAGGAGGGCCTGCTCGGGCCCCGCCTCACACACGATGCATTTCATGGCGTCTCCTTTCGTCATCCGCGGATTTCTCGCAGCTTCTTTGGTAGGAATTGCTTGGCCTTGATGGTCAGGGGTTCATGGTGGGCGTACTCCTTGGTGTCTTGCAGCCGCAACACCACCTGACGCATCAGGTCGGCCGCCACGAAGGGGTCGGTGATGAAGTTCGTGATGAGGGTTACCGCCCGCGCACCCGCCAGGGTGTAGCTTTCAGGGGCCGTCTGGGCCCAGTGGCGCAGGGTCAGGTAGACCTTCTTCACCTCGTCGCCCTTGTACTCGCGCAGGGGGCGCCAGATCTTGGCCATGGTTTGTATGGTGTTCCGCGCCGGCTTGTTGCCCGCGTGGAACTTAGGGATCTCCGGGTCCTCGAGCAGAATGCGCGCGAGGTTCGAGGCCCCCAGGACCGGGTTGTACCCGCGCTCGATCCGCTGGAGCCCCTCGACGTAGAGCGAGGCGATGCGCCCAAGGGCGTTCAGCGGAAGTCGCGCCCCCGCCTCGATGAAGGGGAGCGCGCGCCGCAGGCGGCGCTCGCCCAGGTCCTTGATCGCCAGATCGAAGACGAATTCCCGGGGGAAATCGGGATTCGGCACAATCCACTGCGCGAAATCCTCCAGCCGCACACGCTGGAGCTCCGGAACCATCGTGGGAGCGGACTCTTTCATCATGCCGCCAATCTAGAACGCCGCCCCCGGGGAATGGGCGTCTTTTTTGTGGGCGGTTCGGAGCGGGCTACAGACCCCGGTGACCGGCCGCGATCTGCGCGACGCCTTCGTCGATCAGCCCTTGCACCGTCAGGTTTTCCAGGCTCTCCCGCATCGTCCGGTGCCCTTCCGCCTTGTTTTCCAGCTCGGCCGCGAGCTGGTGCAGGTGGCCCTCCCGAATCTTGGAGCGCACGGCCGTCGTCCCGCGCATGAGCTCGAAGGCCAGGACCAGGCCGTTGCCGTCCTTGCGCGGAAGGAGCCTCTGGCTCAGCACGCCGATGAGCTGCTCGCTGAGCTGGGCGCGACCTTGGGCCTGCAACCCCTCCGGCAGAGCGTCAAGGATCCGCGACACGGCCCCCACCGCTCCAGAGGTGTGCAGCGTCCCGAGCACCAGGTGTCCGGTCTCCGCTGCGGTCAAGGTGAGCGCGATCGTCTCCGGGTCGCGCAACTCGCCCACCATGATGACGTCGGGCGCTTGTCGCATCCCGGACCGCAAGGCCTCGTAGAAACCGCGGGTGTCGCTGCCCACCTCGCGCTGCACCACGTACCCGCGCTTGTTCTTGTGGAGGTGTTCGATCGGGTCTTCGATGGTGAGGATCTTCCGGGCGTAGCGCGTGTTGATGTAGTCGATCAGTGCGGCGAGCGTGGTCGACTTGCCTGAAGCCGTCGCGCCGGTGACCAGGAAGAGCCCCGATCGAGCATCGACCATCCGCAGGATTTCGGTGGGCAGCCCCAGCTCCTCGAAGGCGGGAATGCGGCCGGGCACCACGCGGAAGACGGCGGCAGGCGCCCCCATCCGGTAGTAGAGGTTCACCCGAAAGCGGCCCAGCTGCGGAACCGCCACCGAAAGGTCGCGGTCGAGCACCTGCCGGTCCGCTACCTCCTTGAGCGCATCGGGTGGAATGGCCTCCCGAAGCGCGTCGAAGAGGTTTGGCATCGTCCATTCCTCGGGAAGGGGCACCACCTCTCCGTTCAGTTTGAACATCGGCGGAGCCCCGTCGGCCACCTCGAGGTCCGACGCCCCCACCCGCACCGCGGCCCCGAGCAGGGCCGGGAGCATCTCGTTGGGCAGGGGCACTTCGTCGGGCAGGTGTTGGAGGACACGACGTAGGATCTTGGGCAGCGGCGTTGGCTTCACGCCGTGGATTATAGGCGAGGCGCCTAAGCGGCTGGGCGCACTTTTTGCAGGCGCACGAGCCCCTCGTCCAGGGCTTCCTCGAGGTACCGCGACGGCTGGAGGATCTTGCCCCGCGGTCCGTAGGTCGGTGCCGAAAGGTAGAGGCGACGCTTCGCCCGGGTGGCGGCCACGTAGAAGAGCCGCCGCTCTTCCTCCGGGTCGCTGTCGTCGGCAAGGATCGGAAAGGCGCCCTCGACCATGCCCACCACGAAGACGACCTCGAACTCCAGACCCTTCACCGCATGCACCGTTCCCAGCGTCACCGCGGGGCCGTCCTGCTGCTCGAGGAAAGCCAGCCGCGCGAGCAGGTCGTCGAGGCCGCCTTCGGCCTCTTCCCGCGCGAACGCCTCCACGGTGGCGACGAAGCGCTCGAGATGGCGCCGGCGCGCTTCCTCGTTGGGGCCCTGCTTGCCGATCCGGGCCAGGTACCCGGGCAACAGCTCCCCGTAGAGGTCCTGCGCGAACTCGCGGAAGCGCTCCGCGAACGCCTCACCGGTCACGCCCTCGAAGGTGGCCCGGGCAAGCTGCAACAGCGTGCGGGTCATGAAGAGGCCCTGCTGCACCCGGGTGCTGAAGCCGCGGACGAAGGCCCCGTCGTTCATGATCCGGTCCACGAGGTTGTAGGGGCGGGCGGCGTGCTCCACGCGGGTGAGGGTGCGCTCTCCAAGGCCGGGCACGGCCTCCTCGATGAAGTCCACCAGAGCGCGCTCGTGCAGGCTCCACGCGGCTTTGAGGAGCTGCACGAGGGTCTTGACCTCACGGCGCTCGCTCAACCGGATCCCCCCGAGCAGCCGGGTGGCCACCCCCAAGCGCGCCAGCCGGTCCTCGACGCCGGCGAGCTGCATGCTCGAGCGCGCAAGGACCGCGATCTCCTCGGGGGGCACCCCCGACGCCACGGCCCGTGCGACTTCCCGGGCCACGTCGGTGGCCTCGGCCGCGGCGTTCGGCGGGGTGAGCAGCACGGGGGGCTCCCCTTCTTCCTTCACCCCCTCGAGGCGGTAGTAGGCCTCCTGGCCGGAGCGGTACAGCCTGGCGATCGCCCGCTCGGCCAGACGCAACACCGCCCGGGTGGACCGGTAGTTCTTGCGCAGGGGGTAGAGGACCGCCTGCGGGTAGCGCGCCTGAAAACGCTCGAAGGTTCGCGAGCCGGCGCCGCGCCAGCCGTAGATGGCCTGGTTGGGATCGCCGATCACCATCAGGTTGGGCGCCTCTCCCGGCATCAGCGCCGCAAGGAAGGTCTCCTGCGCGCGGCTGGTGTCCTGGTACTCGTCGACGATCAGGAAGGGGAAGCGGCGATCCGCCCATTTGCGCACGTCCTTGTCCCCCAGGGCCCGCGAAGCCCCCTCGATCAGGTCGTCGAAGGAGGCCAGGCCGGCTTCCCGCTTGCGGAGCTGGAAGCTGATCATCAGGGCCTCGAGCATCTCGGCGTCGAGCTCCAGGCTCTCCCCTGCCCGCGCCGCCCAGCCCTCGAGGGCCTCTTCGGCCCGGGCCTTGCGGAAGAACCCCAGGGCCTTCACCAGCTTGCGGCGAAGCTCGGCGTCGAGGTCCTGGTCCAGGAGCTCGGCCCACAGGCGCCGGAAGAGCCGCAGCTCGTCGTTCGGCGTCAGGACCTCGGGAAACCCCTCGTAGCCTCCGGCCTCGGGGAACTGGCGCAGGATTTGGAAGGCCAGGCTGTGAAAGGTCCCGGCCCAGACGTGCTTCGCGGGGACGTCCTCGGCGAGGACGCGTTGCCGCATTTCCTCAGCGGCCGAGGCGGTGAAGGTCACCAGCCCCACGCGCTCCCCCGTGCGCGCCAGCCGCGCTGCGCGCAACGTCGCGGCCCGGGTTTTCCCGGAACCCGCTCCGGCGACCACCGCGGCGGGCCCCACCTCGTGCGCGATGACGCGCTCGTGTTCGTTCATGTCCCCTCCTCTCGGTAAAACGAAGAAGGGCCCGGCGACGGCCGGGCCCTTGGCGGTTGGCGTTTGCGTTAGAGCGCCCAGTCGGTTCCCAGGGCGAAGCGCTGGTACACGGCGCCGCTGCCGCTGAGCAGGTCGACCTGGGCGCGCAACCCCGCGTAGCTTGCGGAGAAGCTGAACCCGTGGAACTCGAAGTCGGCCGTCCCGCCGCCGTAGATCCCGGGGTAGTCGGGATCGAGCGGATCGATGGCGGCGGCGGTGGGACCGGCCATGCCCCGGGCGCCGTAGCCGCGGTAGCTCGCGGCAAGCTCCAGACCCTCCAGGGGCTGCGACTTCAGGCCGATCTGGTAGGCGTCCTCTTCCCCGCCGGCCCCGTTTCGCGCGGTCACGTAGCCCGCGAAGACCGAAGGGCTACCCCAAACGCTGAAGGGGCGGCTTTCCACGTACGCGCCCATCTTGAGCACGTCCTCGTATCCCCAGTAGCGCACCAGTGCGCGCGCGCTAAAGGGGCCAAGGTCGCCGTCGAAGCTGCCGAAGAAGCTAAAGGCGTCGCGGCTGGGGTAGCGGGCGTACTCGGCCCAGACGTCGAGGCCTTCTACGAGCGGGGCGAGCTCTGCCCGGGCGCCCAGGGCGCTGCGGTAGGTTCCGAAGCGCCCGTCGTCGCTCGTGGCCTGCATGACCCCGTTCTCCGTGACCGTGGCGTAGAACCCGGTCAGCGTCAGCAGCCCGGCGTCGAAGCCCGCGTACCCCTCGAAGGCCACGCGGGGGGTACCACGCAGCGTGTAGCGGTCGTAGAAGCCCCCGGCGAGGAAGCGCCCGAGTCTACCCTTGAGGTGAGCGCCCAGGCCTTCCTGGTCCATCTCGAAGCGCTCGTCACCGTCCTCCTGCGACAGCAGCTCGGTCGCTGTGAGGTCGGGGAGCTTGCGGGCGTAGAGAATGACCGTGGGCTCTTCCTGGCCCAGCTCGAGCCAGGCGTACCCGCCGCCCAGGCCCCGCTCGAAGCTGTACAGGTAGAGGCTCTCGACGCGCGCAAAGCCCGCGTCGAGGTCGGCGCGGGCGTAGCCTGCGCTGTGAGGCGCCAGATTTCCGTACCCCAGGGCAACGTCCACACCGTTGGTGGGGCGAAGCTCGAAGGCGCCGGCGAAGAGCCCGTCTGCGGCCGCGAAGACCCGAAGATCCAGCGCCTCTCGAAGGATGGCCGCACGCACGCCGAACTCGGGGTAGCCGGCCGACTGGTCGAGGACGTAGCCGTCGTACGCGAAGGCTACGTTGCGCCCGAGCTCACCCTCGAGGCCATCCCCCTGCGCCCAGGCGCGCTCGAAGCCGAAGGCGGGGGTGGCCGTGAAGCGCATCCCGACGGCGAGTTCGCGCCCCCACGAGGTGAGGGTGGCCCCAGTTTCCAGGTAACCTTCGCCGTAGGGTTGCACGTCACCGGTTAGAACGGCACTTCCAGCCTCGAAGTCGCCACGATCGAGGTCGTATCCCACAGCGCCGCGGCTGACCTGGTAATGCGACTTCACGTAGGCGTCCTTCCAGCCGCCACGAGCCTTGACGCCCTCGAGGGTCCCCTCGGCGTCCTTCAGCGGCTCCAGGCGCTCCTCGACCTCCTTGCGAAGGGCGCCGATGTCCTTTGCCAGCAGCTCGAGCTGCTGATCCACACGCGCGGTCAAGTCGCGCGCGAGGCCGTCGAGCACCCCCTGAACCTCGTCGCGGGTGGGGTAGCCGGCCAGCACCTCCTCCACCTTCACCAACCGCTCCTTGAGGTTGAGGGCGTCGTCGTTGAAGATGGCGAGCAGGTCGGCCAGGCTCTGGAGCTGCCGGCGGTTCTCGTGGGCGATTCGCGCCAGGTCCACCTGCTGCCCCTCGAGCTCGAAGATCCGCTGCTTCAGCCCGTCAAGGTCTTCCTGGGTGTTGCTCAGGAACTCCACCACGAGCTCCAAGCGCGCAAGCAGCCGATCCAAGGTGTCCTGGTCCATTCCCGGACCAGCCTCAACGCCCGCCTGCATCTGCTGGATCTCTTCGTGCACCGCGGCGAGCTCGTTGCGCAGAGCGGCCACCTCGAGGGCCAGTTCGCGCACGATCTCGGGATCCACGGCCCCGACCGTTTCCTGAACCGCGAAGGGCTCGCTTTCGAGCAGCCGGTAGATCAGCATCGCGATCTGGTACCGGGTAACGTAGTCGTTGCCCCGGAAGGTGCCGTCCGGAAAGCCTTCTACGATGCCCTGGGCTGCCAGGCTCTCGACGGCCTCCTTGGCCCAGTGGTCTTCGGGCACGTCCTTGAAGTTGGGGGCGGCAGCGAGCGCCAGGCCGGCCACCGCGACGAGGATGGGGATCAGTCGCTTCATACAAACGCCTCCAGGGGTAGAGCATAGGAAAGCGCGCCCGGAAAATGGGCGCGCTTTTTGTGGCGGGGTGGCTTAGGACTTGAGCTTGGGGAGCATGATCCGCTTGAACTTTTGCAGGAAGTCGTCGAACGTCGCCTTGGCCTCATCGTCTTCGAGGATCTCCTCGAGCCGCTTCAGCTCGGTGATCACGCGGTAGAAGCTGATCTCTACCTGCTCCCTGGAGAGCTCCTTGGCCCTCTTGGACCGCGCATCTCGCAGCATTCGCCGAAGGCCCTCCTCGGAAACCCCCTCGAGGGCGGCTGCGAAGAGGCGCTCGAAGAGCTCCTCGTCGTTCGCGACGCTGGCCACGACCGCCGCGGGACGGTAGGCGACCCTCTTCTCGCGCACGGCCTCGCGAAGTTCGGGGGGCCAGAAAAGCGTGCGCAAGGCAGACCGCGAAAAATACTCGGCGGAAAGCCCGAGTTGGCCGAAAAGCGCCGCCACCTCCTCGTCCTTGGGGGTGCGAATCCCCTTCTTGCGCAGGCGATTGACCTGGCTGCGGAGCTCCTCCGGGGTCTCCAGGATGCCGTTCTTACGCATCAGCTTCAGGACGACCTCCGCGAGCTCGACCGGCGTGAGGTCTGCGCGGTTCGTGTTTTCCATCGCGGCCACGAGGTCGAGGTCCTCGGGGGCGGACTCGGGGGTGTAGACGATGGCCTCGATGGTCTCCTCGCCCAGTCGCTGGACCGCGCGCAGCCGGCGCTCGCCGGCGATCAGCTGGTACCGCTGCCCGGGCTCGAGCTCGATCACGGAGATGGGCTGGAGCAGGCCGTGCTCGCGAATCGAGGTCGCCAGTTGCTCGAGCTCCTTCTCGTCGAACTCGACGCGCGGCTGTTCCGGGTTGGGCTCGATGGCGGCCACGGGGATGCGGCTGAGCGCCTTGAAGCCCTTGAGGCTTTCCGGCGTTGGCCGCTCCTTCGGCGCTCCCCGCTTCACGGCGGCCTTCTTGGCGGCGTACCGCCTCAAGACGACGTCAGTAGCGGAGGGGTTTTTCTTCTTAGCCACGGAGGACACCTCCCAATAGGTTTCGGCGCTGCGCGACCTCGGTCAAGATCTGGGCCACGGTGAAGTGGAGGTCCCCTTCGGTCGGGCCCTCGAAGCTCAGGGGTCCGTTTAGCTCAGCGTTTCGGAATACGCCAGGCCGCATGTGCACGGGCGAGAAGAGCCGGCCCGACCCCTCCTCCTCCGTCAAAACCGCCTTCAGGGCCTCGTAGATCGAGGCGTCGGCGGTCCCGCGAGGGCGGTACATGAACGGCACGACGCCCAGGAAGGTGTCCTCGAGGTCGTGGAGAGCGGCCTGCTGCTCGACGTACTCGAGGACCATGGGGAGGCCCTGCAACCCCTTGAGCGAGGTCTGTACCGGGACGAGCAGCAGGTTGCTCGCCGTCAGCGCGGCGTTTACCGCCGCCCCCTCGCCTCCGCGGGTGTCGATGACGATTAGGTCGTACTCGTCGGCCTGCTTTTGCAGCGCCATCTTGAGGGCCGCTGTGCCGCCCAGGGCGGTACGGACCAGCCGCTCGAGCTCCCCCAGCCCTCGGTTCGCGGGAATGACGTAGGGACCGTAGTTGGAGACCAGGGGCTCCGGAAGCGGCTTGCCCTTGAAGATCGGCAGGATCGTCTCGTCATCCTCGATCTCGCGCTCGATTTCCCCCAGTAGCCAACCCGAAAGCGTGCCCTGGGTGTCGGTGTCGACGACCAGGACCCGCAGACCCGCGCGCGCCGCGGCAACGGCGATTTCCCGGGCCAGCGTGCTCTTCCCCACCCCGCCGGCCTCGCTGTACACCGCAACGATCGGCGTCGGGCGGTCGGCCCCCAAACGAATCCATCCTCGCTTGGTGGCCGCGGCGAGCGCCTTCGCCGTGGGGTGGTAGTGCCCCTTCTCGCCCCCGTTTTGGTAGTAGGCGACGTAGCCGTGTTTTACGGCCTGTTTGACGCGAAACAGCGCCGCAGGGGGACGAATACCCCAATGTTGCGCGAGCTGGCCGTTGATCGTAGGAAAGCTACCGCCCTCTACGAACATGCGCGCCAGTTCGGCGCCTACTTCTTCATAGTCCACCGGCATGGTATCCTCCTCGGCCACCAGTATAATACGCGCACGGGTATTAAAAGGAGCCTTTTGGGTTCCATGCCGGTGGATACGCACAAGCACCGTGCTCGGCGTGAAAATTCCGCCTAGGAAGCCGCAGGTTCGAGGACCAGGGGGATGCCAGGAACGACGCCGGTCGCCGTCACGCGCGCTGCGTAGTGCGTTTTTCCGTCCTTTTCCCAGCTCTCGCGGTTGAAACGGCCAAATACGGTCAGGGGGTCGCCCTTCTCTGCCTGGGCCAGGGCCTCGGCAAGCGGCGACCAGATCGTGATGTCGATGAAGTCGGCATCGGGACGCTCCTTGCCCTCGGGAACGTAGTCGCGACTGACCGCAAGGGTCACGCGAAGCGGGCCGCGCTCGCTGGACTCAGGGGTCGCGACCAGACGGCCCTGCAAGTTCACCTGGTTCACCGCCGGGAAAGGGGCGCTGCCCTTACCGAAGGGCTTGGCTTCCGCGTGCGCCACCCGGTAGAGGTAGCGGGCAACGAGGGAAACCGCACTCCGCTTCTCCTTCTTGTCGTTTTCCCAGGTGCGTTGCCGCAGGCTACCGACGACTGCGACCTCCTGCCCCTCGAGGCCATTATCGAAACGACGCGCCTGGGCGCCGAAGAGGCTCACCGGCACGACGAAGTTGCGCACCCGACCCTCTTCCTCGTAGGCCCCGATCAAGTTGAAGGTCACCAGCGTTCTGTCCCCGTCGAGCGCCTTCGCTTCGGCCCGCTCGACTTTTCCAGTTACGATTACTGCGTTCATGCCGCTCTCCTTTCTGCTTCGCGCGCGGTGCGCGCCTTGTTTTCCAGCACCTTAAGGGCGCGGTCGGCTCGTTTGAGCGCGTTTTCCGCAACCCTGAAGAGCTGCCTCTCCTCGAGCCTCTCCCCTGCTCGGAGGGACGCCTGATACCAGGGGAAGAGCCCGAGCGCGTACAGCAGCGCGACCCGCGCCAGCTCCGCCTCCAGCCCCGTCCCTTTGATCAACCCCGCAGCCTCACCGGCGGCCGCCTCGCGGTTGGCGGAGAAAAGGCTGGCGAGTTGTACGCTGGCCGGCGTCAAGCGCACGCTGCGCCCCCGGGTAAAGCTCACGTCGTAGACCTTGAGCAGCCCGTAGCCCCCCTGCTGGGGCGCGATGACCAAGTACGCCGGAGCCCCCGGAAGGACCTCCCGCCGCAGCGCCCTCCAGCCCTGTGCGCCCCGCACCATGCGCGCGTGCGGGGCCTGGCCCCACAAGAGGAGCCGGTTTCGCGGTGAAAAGCGCTGGTGGTACGCGGATGCCCTGGCAATCCCGTACAGCGGGGAGAGGTTCCCGGAAGCCAAGATCGAGGCCGCCTCTTGGAAGGCGGCCTCGATCGTCTTGCGCGTCGCAGAGGGAAGCAACTCACCTGTTCTTGAAGACTTCGTCGACTGCATCTAAGAGGTCTCCCCATTCCAGTGTGTCGCGGCCCTCGGCGTGCACGCGCGTTACCGCAAGCTGCACGAGCGTTCGCAAGTCGCGCCCCGAAAAGCCTTCCGTTCGGCTGGCCAGTTCGTTGTAGTCAACGTGCCCGAGGTTGCCCTTAATGCGCATGAGCAGCTTTTGCAGGATCTCGACCCGGTTCTCGTGGGTCGGCATCCCGATCGGGACGTCGCGCCCCAGGCGGCTGCGGAAGGCGGGGTCGATGAGGTCTGGGTGGTTGGTTGCGGCGAGAACGAAAACGTAGCGACGAGCGCTGTTCCTGGTGCCCTCGATCTCCTGGAGGAGCTGGTTGACCGCAGCGATCTGCTCCTGCCCCGCACCGTCGGAGCCGGTTTGGGTGCGGCTTCCCGCCACCGTTTCCGCCTCGTCGATGAAGACGATCGCGGGGGCGCTGGCTCGAGCCTCGGCGAAGGCCTTCTGGATCAGCTTGGCGCTTTCACCCACCCACATGCTGCGGGCGTTTGCCGGGCTCAGGTTTACGAAATGCATGCCGGTGATCTCGGCGATCTTGCGCGCGATCGTCGTCTTCCCCGTTCCCGGCGGTCCCCACAGGAGTGCGCCTTTGGGGGGGTCCATCTGCCAGGTCTGCCGAAAGCCCTCGGGGTCCGAGATCAAGACCGCGAGCTCGGCAACCGCTCGCAGCGTCTCGTCGGGAAGGACCAGCTCCTTCTTGAGCTCCGTGATCACGTCTTTGGTGGTCAGGCGCGCCTTGGAGTCTTGGGGCGAAGCGGCGTCGCCCGCTTCGGGTTGGTGGCCCTCCGCCGCCTGGCTCGAGTCTGCGGTGGCGTGTTCGGCGGACTGCTCCGTCGTCGCCTCGTGCGATTTGCGACGGGGGGCCTTCTTCTCGGCGGCTTTCGGCTCCCTCTTGGAGGCGACCTGGCGAGCCTCGACCATCTGGCCGACGGCCTGGAATGCGCCAAGGCGCCGGAGCGCCTCGAGGGCCATTAGGGCCGCGACGGCGATCGAAACGGTGGCCACGATGTTGGGGGGCGGAAGAGGAACGGTTAGCAGGTACACCGTAGGGGAGTGGGTGAACGCAAAGCGGACCAGGTCGGCAAGGTAGCCCACGTTCACGGTAAGGCTCGTAGGCCAGTTGAGAACCCCCGTGAGCACGTTGTATCCGAAGGCTGCGTAGGCAAGCGCGTAGGCCGCGAAGAGCTTCCACGACAGGTGCGCCCACCACTGCTCGTTGCGGACCGGCCACCAGGCGCCAGCGCGAAGAGAGTGCGGATTCCCCGCCTGTGCGTAGTAGCCTCGCACCCCCACCACGAAAGCCTCGGCGAGGTTTACCAAGCCCCAGATTGCTGGGACCATGACCGCGAGACGGAAAAGCATGGCGAAGGTGCGGGTGTCCTCCTTGACCGCCGAGCTAAAGGGCAAGAAGAAGTAGGTGACGAGCGCGCCCACCGTAAGCAGGCGGCCGAGGTCGGCGCCGATCCACGCTAGCGCGCGCCAGAGGAAGACCACTGGCGCGATCGTTACTGCGTAAACGAACTTCAACAAAGAGTCCCACACGTTGGGTACCTCCTCTCCCCTATCGCGGTCGCTTCAGCGCACATTGTGCGCCCATTATCCCAGGCCAGCGTACTAGCTTAGGGCCATGCACGATGATGCCAAGAAGTTCGAGACGGTCGTCGTCGCCCTCGGCGACCTCGAGCCCCCCTACCCTCGCGCAATCGACGAGAGGCGGGTGGAGCACCTCGTCGAGGACATCCGCGAGCATGGGCTCAAAGAGCCTCTCCTGATCACCTCGGATTCGATACCGCCCGAGAAGTGGTATGTCGTCGATGGCCTTCACCGCCTGGAAGCGCTCAGGCGCTTGGGTTGGTCCACGACTCACGCAGTTTGGTCCCCGACGCTGGTTCCAGAAGACACCCGCGCTCGAATCCTTTGGCGCGGAAGGCCGCCTGAGGTCGAGCGCGTCTGGGTGTTGATTGTTCGTGCGGCGCGGTCCCTCGAGGTTCCAGCTGAAGAGGCTCACGGTTTTTTGTTCGACCTCATTCAGGCCCTGCAACGCGCGAAGAGTCTTTTCGGCGACGTTCCGGCCAACGAGGCCGTCAGGCTGGCCCGGGCCGCACTTGAGGAAGTGGAAGGGGATGCCGCCCCCTTGAACTCGTCTCTTCACGAAGCCATAGCGCTGATCGGAAGCGACCGGGCGCAGATCACCTCGCTTCACCTTAGTGAAGCGGGCATCCCCGACTGGGCAGAGTTTCTTCACGGCCGCCTGCGGCTTCTCGTCTTGCCCACCTTGTTTTTGGAAAAAGCCGTCAGGAACGGCATTTCTTCCTCTATGTTGTTCGCTCTCAAAGCGGCGCATGACGGTGGCGCCCCCGACGCTCTCATCGAGGCGTATTTGGAGCATCCCACCGGCGAAAATCTAGAGCGGCTCGAGCCATGGCTCAGTGACGGGAAGGAAGGAAAACAGGAACCAGCGACTGCGCTCATCACCAAAACCAAGAAACTCGCGCGCCTTATCCGCAAGAGACTTCGCGACACCCAGGATCCCAGTTTGCTCAGCCGCCTAAGTGAGATCCTTACTGAGGCCGAGAAGATTCTCGAGGAGGCGACCGCCTGACCAACCCAGGGGGGGTGACATGTATCACCCCCCCTCCTCCGACCACCGTTCAACCCAGGGGGGGGGTGACATGTATCACCCCCCCCTCCTCCGACCACCGTTCAACCCAGGGGGGGTGACATGTATCACCCCCCCTCCTCCGACCACCGTTCAACCCAGGGGGGGTGACATGTATCCACCCCCCCCTCCTCCGACCACCGTTCAACCCAGGGGGGGGGGGACATAGGTATGTCCCCCCCTAATCAACGTTAGGTGAACGGCAGGCGGCTACGCCGCCTGCGCCGCGCGCGCTTCGTACGTGCGCACTTCCCACCCCTCCGGGAGACTGAGCTTCAGGGCCTCCAGGAAGGGTACGGGCTTCTTCGTGAAATGCCGCCATTCTTCCCTCCTGGCGTCCCAGCCGAAACCGAGCGCCTTCAGCCGTTCGCGCACGGGGATGGCGCCTGCCTCCACGATGAAGAGCACCCCGCCCGACACGCGCTCCACCCGCACGATGAGCAGTTGGCTGTACTCCTCTTCCTTGGCTCGGTGCGCGAAGAGGAACCGCCTCCTCGCACCCTCTTCCCGTTCTTGTCGGCTCTTCTTGGGCTTCTTCATTGCACACCTCCACCGGGAGGAAGGCCCCACCCCGCGGCAGCGGGGTGGGGGGACGCGTCTTGGAAACCTAGGCCGCCTTCTGCTGCTGGCGCTCCCACACCACGCGCCCGTGCTCCGAGAGGAGCGCGTGCGCCTCGGCGTAGGAGAGCGAGGCCGGGTCGTCGTGCAGCCCCAGCTTCTCGATCTGGGCGATCTGCCCGGGCTTGGCCGGCGCGGTTGCGGCGAAGGCCTTGACCTGCTTCTGCATCTCACGGGCGTTCTCGGGGGTGATCTCGTCCACCCCGGGGAAGCCCACGCGCTTCGCGTAGGCCTTCAGCGCCGCGACGGCCTCCTCGCTCCAGGTCTTCTTGACCTCGGCGCGGGGCATGGCCAGCAGCTCGTTGTACTTGGCCTTGTAGGCCTTGCTCTTGCGGAAGTAGTCGCCGTTGGGCGCCAGCTTCACGCCGCGGCTCTTGGCGAGCTGCTTGAGGGCCTGGATCTGGTTCTGGGTCACTTCGTTGTTCATACGCACTCCTTTCTCCCGGAGGCTCCCACCCCCGGACACTCACCAGCGCCCCACCCCGCGACAGCGGGGTGGGGGAGAGGGGCTTGGGGTCTTAGGCGACCTGCGCCTGAACGGCGGCCTGACCGGCATCCTTGGGGTTCCGGTGGATGACGAAATCCGACCAGACGGTCAGAGCCAGACCAGCCTCCTTCTGGCTCAGAGGCTCGTTCCACGGCCACCCCAGGCGCTTCAGCTCGGCCATCTGCTCGGGCGTCGCGGGCTGGAGGTCGGGCACGACGGCGCTAAGCAGCGCCCGCGGGTAGAACTTGTTGGCCTTGGTGTCGAACACGGGCCGCACGACGTTTCCGTCCCGGATGAAAGCGACCGCGTGCCCGTCGCTGGTGTAGCGACGCACCAGCACCCCTTGGTCCAGATTCACTCCTACTTCCGTGCTTTTGTTCATGCACACCTCCACCGGGAGGAAGGCCCCACCCCGCGGCAGCGGGGTGGGGGGACGCGTCTTGGAAACCTAGGCCGCCTTCTGCTGCTGGCGCTCCCACACCACGCGCCCGTGCTCCGAGAGGAGCGCGTGCGCCTCGGCGTAGGAGAGCGAGGCCGGGTCGTCGTGCAGCCCCAGCTTCTCGATCTGGGCGATCTGCCCGGGCTTGGCCGGCGCGGTTGCGGCGAAGGCCTTGACCTGCTTCTGCATCTCACGGGCGTTCTCGGGGGTGATCTCGTCCACCCCGGGGAAGCCCACGCGCTTCGCGTAGGCCTTCAGCGCCGCGACGGCCTCCTCGCTCCAGGTCTTCTTGACCTCGGCGCGGGGCATGGCCAGCAGCTCGTTGTACTTGGCCTTGTAGGCCTTGCTCTTGCGGAAGTAGTCGCCGTTGGGCGCCAGCTTCACGCCGCGGCTCTTGGCGAGCTGCTTGAGGGCCTGGATCTGGTTCTGGGTCACTTCGTTGTTCATACGCACTCCTTTCTCCCGGAGGCTCCCACCCCCGGACACTCACCAGCGCCCCACCCCGCGACAGCGGGGTGGGGGAGAGGGGCTTGGGGTCTTAGGCCGCAGCGCGAACCGCCACCGGCCGGCGGGCTCGCCGGCGCTCGGCGCGCTTCGCCTGCACCTGCCGGGCGCGCACCGCGTCGCGGTACATGGCGAGCGCGAGGGCGAACCTCACCCCGCCCACGTCCGCGAGACCGCGGTAGAGCTCGAACCCGTCGTAGTGCGCCACCATCAGAGGCGGCACTCCGTCCTCGCCGCGCAGGGCTTCGGCGAGGACCTTTGGGTCGGCGTCCGGCCTCGCTTCGAGGACGAAGTCCTCGGTCTCGAAGGTCACGACCCGCCTCATCCGTTCCACCTCGTCTTCTTCATCCGCACCTCCTTCGCTCTGGTCTCGCGCCGCGGGGCTGCCGCCCCGCGGCGGCTACGCGGCCTTGGCCTTGCGGCGCTCGGCCTGGATCGCGGCCAGAAGCCGCTTGGCCTCGTCCCGTGTCGCGGGCGTGGGCCCGTCGTAGCCGAAGTTGGCCAGGGCCTGGAGCTGACCCTGGGTGGGGGAGAGGTGGTTGCGCACCACGTTGACGTAGTAGGTCTGCCAGAACTCCAGCAGCCGGGTCGCGCCCTCCTCGGTCCGCGGCATGGGCCCCGGGTAGCGCAGGTTGCGGAGCTGCGTGAGCTGGCCCGGGCGCGCCGCGGGCCCGTCCCCGCGGTCGTGCACCTCGAGCACCGCCTCAGGGTCGAAGAAGGCCTCGGGGCCGGTGCTGAAGACCGCCCGCCGCTCCCCGCCCACGACCACGTACCCCTCGTGGACCCCGTTGGGACGGGTCACGATCTCGTCGAAGTTGCCCGCGTCCACCATCGCGGCCAAGCCGCGAACGCGCTCGATCGCTTGCTTCTGAACCTCGTCCATGTCTACCTCCTTCGCCCCATGCACGCGCCCTCCCGCGACAGCGGGAGGGCGGCTTCCTCGACCTCGTGACCCTTCGAGCTCAGCGCTTGAACCCGAGGGGGTAGTCGTACTGGCTCGGGCGGCTGAAGGGCGGACGGAAGAGCCGCAAGGCCCACCGCGCGGCGCGCCAGATCGACCAGCCACCGTAGACGACCAGAATCGGGATGAAGAAGGCGCTCCCGAAGAACGCCATCGTGTACAGGAACTCCTTCATCTCGCCTCCTCTCTCGGGGTTAGGCCCCCATGGCCTCGAGCCTGTGCAGCAAGCCTTCGAAGGACGGGCGGATCGCCCGCTCCTGGCGCGGGTTCACCCGGGCCAGCCCCTCGAGCGCCACCCGAACACGCTCTACGTCGCCGCGCTCAGGCATCAGCGCCGCCGCACCCGCGGCCTGGTACAGCCCGGCCAGCGCCTCGGCTTCACCCTTGAAGCCCCGCGCCGTGGCCCGGGCTTCGGCCGCGACCAGGTAGTCGAGCAACCTCACGTCCACACGAACACCTCCGCTCCTTGAAAGCGCGCCCCGCCCCCGCGACAGCGGGGCGGGGGATTTCTGGGCTTGCCGTGTTGAGTCAGTAGTAGTCGAGCCCAGCGCCTGGGCCTGCTGCTGCAAGGCCTTGAGGGCGGCCTCTCGGCTGGCCTCCATGGCCTCCCTCAGCTTGCTGGCATGCTGGTCGTTGCCCTCGCGCTCGGCCCAGTCCAGGGGGGTTTCACCATCGTCGTCCTTGATGAGCGGGTCTGCACCCCGCTCGAGGAGGACGTTGAGCAAGGCCGGTGGCGCCAGCATTGCCGCCCAGTGCAGCGGGGTGGCCCCAACCATGTCCTTGAGATTCGGATTCGCACCTGCCTTGAGCAAGAGTTTGACCGCGCTCTCGTGTCCGTAGCGAGCTGCGACGTGGAGCGCGGTACCGCCGTCGGCAAAGCGGGTGTTCGGGTCCTGGCCGTTGCTCAAAATCTCTTCCAGAGCCGCCACGTTGCCCAGCTCAGCCGCCAGCAGCATCTTTTGGTCGTACATATTGACCTCCTCGAGGAATGCACGCGGCGCGCTGCGACAGCAGCGCGCCGGCAGTCTCAGCCCCCTCCTGCCCTACCGAAGCAGCCTTGCGATCTCCTCGAGGGCCCCGTCGTCGAAGAGATTCACGACCGGGATCCCCTGAGCTCGAGCGATTCTGATGCTCATGCCCGTACCCCCGACGACCTTGCCGTCCTTGGTCCACGCGATGACGAAGCGCACCGGGTCGTCCAGGTTCTTGCCCATCAGGATCTGCGCGTTGCGGGCATGGAGTCGCCGCACGAAGTCGCTTAGCCGGTCCCATGCGGGGTGCTGGGCGCGCGCAAGCTCGAAGGCGGCGTCGGGGATGCTCGAGGAGACCCGAACCTTGTTACCGTAGCGCTCCTGGGTGTGCCCTTTGTGCCTCCGGGCTGGGAGGTAGAGTTCCACAGGAGTGTCTGCCTTCAGCGCCCCCTCGAGGAACGCCTGATCCGCCCCGTCGGCTCCTCCGGTGCGAAGGGTGTACCCAAGCTGACCCAGTCGCTCGGCGATGCGCGTCATCAACCGCCGCACCTCCGGGGGTGTTGCTCGAGCTCCGATCCCCGCATACGCCAGCCCTTGCTTCACAGACATCACCTCCACCCTACCCGCGCGTAGCGTCGCGGCCGCGACGCTACGGCTTCGGGGTAGGGGAGAGGCGCCCCACAGGTACACGGAACCGCACCGCGTCCCCCCTGCGCTCGAGGAAGCGGGCTCCGTGTACCCCTTCGAGGGCAAGTAGGTGCTCGAGGGCAGAGCGGCTCACGGCCTCTGCTTCCCTGAGCTCGAGCGCCCCCGTAGAGGTGTCGAGAGTGGCAGGGAAGCCTGCCGCGCCCCCTACGCGGAAATTCTTCATCAGGCGTAAAGCTCCGCAAGGCCCTCCTCGATGGCCCACTTGGCCTCGAGGCGGAGCGCCTTCTTCCCGTGCTCCTTGATCTCGCGGTTGATGGCGCGCCGCGCCTTGTTGGCGGCGGCGTACTTACGCTCGACGCGCAGTAGTTTGGCCATCCCGTAGTGTCCACGGATCTTCATGGTCACCTCCTGCAATGTCCTCGCCCCGACCCGCGGCAGCGGGTCGGGGGCTATGGGTCGGTGCCGGAAAGGCACCTCTCGCCAACCAGGGACCGGCTAGGACGCCCGTAAGCGGTTCGCCCGGTGTCTACCCTTGGCGACAACGCCTCGAGGCGCTTCTGCGGCCTCTGAGGAGCTCGAGGCGTCTACGCAGTCCCCTTCAGGCCACCCGCCCCTTGAAGGGGGCGCTCGAGCCCGTACCCGGGGGCCGGGCCCGCGCGGTTTGCGGTAGGGGGGTAGACCTTCAAGACCAAGGGGGATCTGGGTAAGCAGTGCTTCCCCCTCCGCCTTCCCTCGCTGCACCCGAACGACAGTGAGGGTGCAGGCATCGCCCGATCAGAACTCGAGGAGCCGGGACGCCGTCATGGCCGCTGCCGTATCGAAACCCACAAGTCAGTGCACGCTCGAAAGGTGGCGCTCGAGCCCGCCTGCCTCCGCGCTGCGCACTTGGGGGTTCTGCTATGCCGCAGCATCATCCGAGGGCAGGGTGCCGATACGGTGTCGAGCTCGAGCTGTAGTTACGGTCCAAGACCGGACCCGCTAGGGGACGGTCTTGGACCGGCGGTAAGTTTCCCGGTTATATGTAGTGTAGGGTAGGCCAGCTACGAAAAATACGGTGGAACACCGCTGCAAAGCCGTGGGTTTAGGAGGCGGTGTAAGACCGCAAATCGCGCAGGAACATGAGGGCGGTAGTACACCGCGTATGGTCCGTTGAAGCAGCCCCACCAGTCAATGGCGGCGGGAGCTTGGTTGCCGCCCGCCGCCAACAAGGATAAATACTAAGGGCTAAGACTTCTTGCGCGTAAGCAAATCAAGTAGCTTGCGGGGAGGTGCAGGCGTTGGTTCGCTGTGGCCGACCACCTCCTCAAGCGCCGTGACCTGGCCGGTTAAAGTGGCCAGCACCGACTTAAGAGTCTCGAGCCATGCCTGTACTTCCTCGAGCTTTTGTCGCAGTTCGAGCTGCTCCGTTTCGAGGGCTTCCACCCCTAGCTTGAGCTCTTCTAACCCCGTGCGCAGCTTTTCTGTAGGCGGGGTTTGCGCGGCGCGCTTCTCGGCCTCGGCTACCCGACGCTCGAGCTGCGTGATCTGCTGCCGCTGAGCGGCCAGCTCTCTTTGCAGTCGTTCTACCGCCTGACCCGCCTGCGCTCCTTGTTTTACCGCCTGCTCGATCGCGGCGAGTCTCTGCTCGATGGCGGGAGCCATGTTCCCGGGTGTCGGAGTGCGAGACATGCCGCTGTGCATGCCCGCCACCTTGGCCTCCAGAGCTTCGATTCGTTGCACCAGCCCTTCGGCGAATGGTGCGGGGGGGATGGGAGCGTGTCGTCTGGATGTGCCCATGTCCGGCTGGGGTTGCGGTGGGCGCTTCGGAGCCTCTGTGTTCTTCGCAGGACTGCGCTTGCTTCGGGCTTCAGCGGGCGGCGCCCCGGCGTTCTTCTTGGCCGGGTCGGCAGGCGGAGCTACACTCTCTTCCTTGCGCTCTGCTCGTGCGCCCCCCTCAGGCGCGGCTGACTCCCTGCGCCGCCTGGGTGAAACGAACCCTGAAGGGGAAGGTTCCGAAATCACCGAAACCGTCGGCGCATTGCCGTTTGCCCGTGGCTCGGGCGGCGCGACCTTCTTGATGGCGTCGTCGCCCGGCGGCTCAGGTGTGGGCCCTTCTGGGTTCTGAGCGCCGGGTTCCCGAGCTCCCTCCTCGTTCGCTTCGGCGTTATGTTGGTTCTGCAAAACCCCTCGGAGCTCTTCGATCTCCTCCGGGCCGTACACTTCTCCTTTGGTTTCCTCGAGCGCACGCAGCAACTTGGCGGGGTCCATCTCCACTGCCCCGAGCCGCGCGAGGGCGAGCATCACGTGCTCCCGGGCCCGCTCCGGCAGCAGTGTCTCTTCGCCGTCTTGCGGAAGGGGATAGTAGTGCTTGCTGTACAGCTCGATCAGGGCCGCAAACTGCCTGGCCTTGGTGCCGCTGAAGGGGTAGGCGACCCTACTTGCTGGCGTCAACTCCTCGTCAAAGGGCCACATTCGCGCCTCCATCACCCTTAAGGGTCGGGCTCCGCAAACCCTTCCGAACCGTCAAGCCTGCACCAGGCGGATAGTCGGGCTCCCCGTCGGCCCAGTGGCCGATGCGTTGCCCCTTGACCGGCTCACCCGCTAGCGCGCGATCGACTGCGTCGGCTAAGTCCGGTAACCAGTAGAACTTGCCCTTGGCCCGCACCTCGAGCAGCGACTGGAAAGCTGGGCGGGCAAGGCGCACACGACTGTTTAGATCGGGATGACCTAGCAGGGGGGAGTAGTGCGCATTCTCGATCACGTCGAAGATTCCGTACCCGTGGACCGTGGCGATGACCTGTACGCCGCGCCGGGCGGCGGCCTCCACTTCGGGCACGTCGCCGTGGTACCCCACCTCGTCAAGGATCAGCACGAGCGGGCCATGGTTGGCGATGGCCCGGCGAATCACCTCGGGTTGCTTTGCGGGGTTGGGCACCTGGTGCCAGCGTGCGTGACGAAGTTCGTGAATCGGGGTCTCGCCCACGCCGCCGATCTCGTTCGACGTGTCGATGATGTTCAGGTGTGGTCCGATCGCGTCTGCGAAAGCGGCCGCCACTGCCCTGAGGAGTGTCGTTTTTCCCGACCCGGGCGCACCTACGATGAGGACGGATCCTTTACTCCGAAGCAGCTCGAGCTTGAGCGATTCGGGAAGGGCGCCTGGGAAGTGGCGGGCTACGCGAACGGTGAAGCCCACGATGTTGTTCATGCGATCGAAGATGGCGCTCACGCGGTGAGCCGTTCCGTCGATGCCGGCACGGCCGTCATCTTTGATCCCTGCGAACTGCTGAGCGATGCGTTGGATGTCTTCGCGCGCGGGGATCAGGTCTTCGTACTCAACGAACCGCCGTTCCCAATCGCCCCACGACACGGTTAGGGGGCGCCCAATTTGCAGCGTCGCCTCGGAAAGATCGGGATGCTCGCGGAACGGACGCCTGAACTTGGCGGGAAGGCGCTGGATGAGGGCTTCCAGGTCTTCGGGGAGCTTCTCGCGGTTCATTTGGTTGCCACCATGCGCCGTTTTTTCAGATGTTCATACACGTAAAGCACGTTGACCACGTACTGGCGGGTACTTCGAGGCGGCTCGTAGGCCCGCCCGGGCCCGGCGTTGTAGGCTGCGAGCGCCAACTCCCAGCGGCCAAACCGGCGGTACTGAATTGCCAGGTATCTTGCCGCCGTTTCGAGGTTAAGCCTGGGGTCCCAGAGTTTTTGCGGGTCGACCCCCAGGTCGCGCGCCGTGCTCGGCAGAACTTGGCCAAGCCCGATTTCGCCGTCCTTGCCACGTGCATTCGGGCAGTAGCGGCTCTCGACCCAGACCAGCGCCGCCAGCATGTCGGGGGGGAGGTCGTGGCGGGCCGCAGCTTCCGCGGTTAGCCGGTAGAGCTCGGCTGGAATGTAGCCACAGGCAAGACTGCTACCGGCAAGCACCGCAAGTGCGACAACGAGGGTGCGCACGATCAACCCCGTTCTTTCTCGAGCACGTCCCTCAGGTCCTCGAGCAGTAACACGGCTTCGCGAACCCAGTAGAGCACGCCGACGGAAACAAGGGCCAGTACGCCAACCGACCAGTTCAGCCAAATCAAGCTAACAGCGCCGCCAACGAAGCCCAGTATGAGCAATAGGGTGGTGAGGTGATAGGAAACCATAGGGACAATCTAGAAGCCCTTCCCGCGCGAATGGGCGCAA
Source organism: Oceanithermus profundus DSM 14977 (assembly GCF_000183745.1). NCBI lineage: Bacteria > Thermotogati > Deinococcota > Deinococci > Thermales > Thermaceae > Oceanithermus > Oceanithermus profundus. The sequence goes on from NC_014753.1 coordinate 81,073, forward strand.
AAAATGCGAGGGGGTTGCCCCCCTCGCTCCCGGGCCTTTCTTCGTTCAGGGCGCGTATGGAGGTGAGCGGTACAGGGCGTCCATGAATGGCCCGAGGATCTTGTTCCTGGACTCCTGCGTGTTCTTGATGTAGCTGTACGTGCTTCGCTCAGGGTCGAAGACTCCTTCACTGATGAGGGGCGTTGAAACGGTGTAGATGCGGTACTCGACCTTGGGGACGATGCGCCAGGGAATTGGAATGGTGATCTTCTGGCCGGCTACGGTGATGGGGATGTTGATGTAGCTGACTTGGTGTTCGAGGCTGATCCGATCAAAGAAGAGAATCGGCGGCTCAGGAACTTCTCCCTTGACCACCGCAACGACAGGGAAGGGACTGTACTGCCCCATGAGATCCTGCGTCCACCGGGGGTCGCGTGTATCGATGTCGTGCTGCTGAACAAAGAGCGCAGGCATGAAGGGCGGAGGCGGCGACAAGGGCCATCCGTCTTCGGTGGTCAGGACCGCTACCCCGGGAACGAGCGGGTAGAACTGCTCCGCATACTTGACGATGGGGAAGCGGGGTGAGCGGCTGTTACGCAGGAGGGCCGGGTGGAGCTTGCTCAAGTAGGCGGCGAATCGCGGATCCAGCTCCCCCGCCGAGACGTAGACGAACGAATATGCCTCGTCCAGCAGTCGCAGGAGCTCGAAAAGGCTTCGGAAGGTGGTCCCCTCCTCGGCGACGTCTTCCCGTAGCGATTCGAGCTCTTCGATCTTGGCCTCGAGCTCCGCGCTCAACTCTTCAGCTTGCGCGGTGAGCTCCTCGATTCGCTGAAGCTCGTCCTCGGTGAACTCACCGTCTGCTCGGGCCTCCTCCACGAAGCGCTGAATGGTGTCCTCGAGCGCCTGAGCTCGTGCGGTAAGCACAACGATCTCGGACTGGAGCGCCTGGATTTGAGCAAGCCGCTCTGCTTGGTCGTCCCCTTCAGCCCAGGCGAGACCAAATACTGCGGCTACGAGAAGAAGGAAGCGGAAAAAGGTCCTCATTCGGAACCTCCCAGGCCAAACTGTTTCAGGTACAGCTTGGCTAGCGCCCCTGATGGCGCTTCGACGAAGGCTTCGTATTCGTCGACATACGCGAAGACGCTTCCATCCACGATCACCAAGGGCCCCGCGTATCCGCCCAGCAGAGCGGCTCCGCTGCGCTCGAGCCTTGCTAGGGCAGCGGAGTGATCATTGGTTAGCAAGTAAACCTTTACCCCCTCGTAGCCAAGTTGCGCGAGAGCCTCGGCGGTTGCGTCGTCCAGATTCTCAACGGAGACCAAAACAATTTCCTGTGCATGCGATACTCGCTCGAGAACCTGGCCCCAATCGAAAGCGTTTAGCGGTGGCGGCTGCTGGGCCATGACCTGGGCAAAGGCGAGCGACATTAGCAATGCGAAAAACGTTTTCCGGCGGGCCTTCATTGCTCCTTACCTCCATACATCGACTCGAAAACTGCCTCGAAGGCTTCCAGGGCCCTATCTGCGACCTCGTCTAGGGGGTTTCCTTCGGCGATCGTGTAGCCGGGCGGGGGTTGGGGAACGTATTCATAAGGCTGGGCCCGAAGGAACACCTGCGAAAACCATTTGGCGTGGCCATGTTCGCGCACTACCCGTACCGAGCCCCCAGGCTTCCAGACGCCATCACCAACGAGCACGATCCCGCGGTGGATCAAGATGCTCGTCTTCATTCGCGGCGCCAGGCGCACGATCAGCCCGGGCACTGTGCTGAGGTGGCGGGTGTAGGCATCAGGATCGAAGGCTGCTCGGGCGTCAAGAACCATCGAAACGATGACGCCCGAGTGGGCAGCCCGAGCAAGTGCGAGGGCTATCTCTTCGTCTTTTATGCTGGGCGCAGCCAAGAGCAAGACGTCGCCAGGCTGCGCGCGAGAAATTACCTCGAGGGGCGCAGGTTGTGCAAAAACAACCCCCAAGATTGTGATAAGGGCGATTAAAGCGCGGATACTCCACCTCCTTCGTTGCGCGCGAACAGTTCACCGTAGCCCTGCTCCAGCGATTCGTCGCGCAGCATTCCGTAGGCGAGGCGACCCCTTGGCAGGGCACGCCACTCGTTGGGATTCGTAACCCCCAAGGCGAGGAGATCGGCCACGCGCTCTTCTCCCCACTTGGAGAGCGGGGTGCTGACGTGCACGAAGATCGAGCGTGAGGGTTCGTCGACGATGACGAGAGCCACACTTTGGGCGGCCACACCTCGAGCCACCTTGCCCATCTCCTCGAGTTTTTTGAGCTGCCCGCGGATGGCGGCGTTTTCACGTAGCCGTCGCAGTAGGTCGTCTTCCAGAAGGGCCAGAGCGGCGCGCGTTAGCACCCAGCCGTCCCGATGCCTGGCCACCCAGCCGCGCTCCACCCACTCGTCGGACAAAGCCTCCCGGGTAAGCCCGAGTACGCGCACCATGCCGATGTTGCCCTCGCGATCGCGCACAGCCTCGAGGGGCGCCGTGGCGTCGATAAGCTCCTTGACCCAGCCCAGGAAGCCGGTGATCGAGGCGTCCTGCTCGCTTCGTCCGTTCGCGTTCTCGTCGCCGCGCTCGCTGTAGTGGGCCTTCCACTCCCTGGCGTAAGCGAGGGCGTTTTGTTTGATGCTTGCCCAGTTCCGATGCAGAGGGTGGCGGGGATCGTCCAGCAGTACGGCTTGGTAGATCACGAAGGGCACGTAGTGCATCTTGGCCAGTACGGTACCTTGTTCGGCCCGCTGCATCTCCTCCCTGGAGTAGACCGGCTTCTTGCCCAGCCGCCTTGTTTGTTTGGCTTCCACCTCGTGCACGGGGGAGAGTTGGCGCATCAGGGCCTCCTCGACGATCACCTTGTCGCCCACCGCCTTCTCCAGGTCTTCGCGTGCCTTGTCGCCGAGACCGCCAACGTAGAAAATCTTGGTTCCGGTGTTGTTGCCCGTGAGCTCCTTGAGGCCCTCGGGGCCGTATATGGACTCGATGGCGGCCCGGTCTTGAATGATGATGTGGAAGGCGACGTTCATCGACCTGAACAGCGCGAGGCCTTCGGAAATATGAGGGAGCTCCCCGAAGTTCTGGAACTCGTCAAGTACGTAGTGCGTTAAATAGGGGAGCTCTCCGCCGTGGTTTTCCACGGCGGCCTGGTAGAGGCCGTCGTCGATCCAGATCTTGAGCAGGCGCATCAGCACCTTGTTCGAAACGCTCATCACCTTGGTCTTGGGAAGACCAATGTAGAGAAGCGAGGGCTTCTCGAAAATCGTTGTCAGGGACAGGTTTTCCCCCGGAGCCCCTCGAGAGGTGGCGCGGTCGACGTTGGGATCTTCGAGGAAGACCGCGATCTTCTTCCTCAAGGAGCGCATGTACTCGGGGACCCCCCGTATCTTGCTCTCTTCGCCAAAGATGACCCGCCCCCACTTCCATGGGTCGTTGGCTGGGCTGGTTGCGTACCGGCTTGCTTCTTGTAAGACGTCGGCGACCTGTTTGGGGTCTCCCGTGTTGAAGAGCTCCACGATCTCGCTCATGCGAGCGGCTCGGCCTTCGGCGCGAGCAATGAGCGCCACGGCGAGGGCCGCAACCGCGAACATCTCACGGTCGATGTCCCGGTAGAAGTCCACCGACTCCTCTTTGGCTGGCGCGATCAGCGCTTCCGCCAGCTTGGTGGCCGTCATGTAGTCCACCACCATGTCGAGCAGCGGTATGCGCGGGGTGTCGGGATCGTAAGGAGCGTAGGTGTACACCGGGCGTTCGAAGTGGCGAAAGATGGGCAGCACGTCGACCAGACCGCTTGGCTCTCCGTACTTCTGGTCCCAGGCGATCATTCCCTGGCGGTGGTGTGCTGCGCTGATCGCCAGCGACATGACGTAGGTCGAAGTCTTACCCTCGCCCGTCCCGGCTTCGACGAGCACGTGCCGCGCTAGTTCTTTTGGGGGGAGCTGCACGTACTTTTTGGGCCGCCCCTCGAGCAACCCCAGGAAAACGGCCCCATCGCTCAGCCGCCCTTCGCCCAGGTAGCCATGCTTCTTGAGGTCGTCCTCTTTGGCGAGGCCGCCTTCCGCCGGCAGTTCGGGTTTTCTCCCGGGCCAAAAGGCTACGGCGATGAACGACAAGGCGGCCGCCGCAGCAGATGCGAGCGGCCAGCGGTAATCCGGTGCATGGACGCTCTGGTAGTAGCGGTAGATCTCCATGCAGTTGGCCCCAGGGTGCTTCGCGTCCCACGCGTAGCAGCGCGACAGGAACGAAATCGGGTTGTCGTAGCGGATCACCTTGTGCCAGCCCGAGTCGTAGGTCGCGCGCGTGGCCGCGATCACGCTGTTGGCGTAGCTTCGTGCGGCAAGAACCCCCGCCAGGACCATGAAGAACAGGCCGATTAGCAGCGGTATGTACAGGGGGCGGCCGAGGAGAGCTCGAGCGGGGTTCACGCCTTACCTCCCCGACCGGAGCCGGTTTCGTTGGTGTGTGGGCGTGGGTTGCGCACCAGTTCGGTCTCAGGCGTGACGGCCATTCCCGAACCCCCGCGCCCGGGGTTGGTGGGCTTTTGCCCGGTTGTTAAAGCAGGGGGCGCGCCTCCCTGGGGTAGCACCGGAGGCGTACTGGCGGGGGGCAACCGACCGCCCGGAGGCGGGGTGCTTCCACCTCCGCCCCCGTACATCCCACCACCAGGCGGTTCGGACGGGGGTTGCGGTTGGGTCGGGGCCCCCGTTTGCGGACCCGATCGCCCCATGCCGCCGCGAACCGCAGGCAGCAACCCGACGGCCGCCCGCCCAGCCAACACGGTTTCGAAAAGGCCCGTCGAAACAAGTACCTGGCCGATGACGGTGGGCACCGCAGTTGCGGCGATGCCCCCCACGATAAAGAGCATGAACAAGCCTCCCAGGATCAGAAGGGCGCTCCACAGGCTTATTGCGACCAGGGAAAAGGCGTCCTTCAGCCATTCGAGGAAGCCGCCGCCCCCCGTAGTGTCGGCCAGCTCCTTCCAGCGGTTGATGACTTCTTCGACGGGAACGCCGATGAAGATCTGTGCCGCCAGGCCCACAATCATGGGGACCAGGAGGGCGGTGGCAAGGGCCGAGATGGCCATGTTGAACCAGCGGGCCATGAAGAACGAGCCAGAGCGCGGCGAAAGGGCTAGCATAGCCAAGGCGATCGGCCACGCAAGTTTCAGGAGGATCACGGTCAGCCCCGTGGCCAGGCCCAAGACGTAGAACAACCAGAGCATGCCCATCAAAGGGATGCCCACCCAGTTGGCGTAGTTGAGGGCCTTGTCCATTCGGTTGCCAAGCGACTTACCCGAGGCCAGCTCTTTCTGGGTGGCGGCCTCGATCTCCTCGGGGGTCAATCGCCTGAGCAGGCGTTCGTGCAACTCTTGGCCGATCTTCGTGCTCGACCACCCCTGCTTGGCTGCCTGGGTGTTTACTTCTTCGTAGACCTCGGCGGTAATGCGCTTGATTGCCGCCTCACGAGCGGCCTGCTCGACCTTTAAAGCGGCCACCTTTACGGCTTGCGCACCTACGCCGCCGGCGATGAGGCCCATCGTCGAAAAATAGGTGTTTCCCCGCTCGAGGATGTCGTCGAGGCTTTGCTTGGCCGCGTTATAGCCGGTTGAGTACGCAATGCTCCAGCCGGACAAAAGCAAGGTTCCAACGTAGGGCGAGGCGAAGATGAGGCCGGCGATCGCGAAAGACCGGAAAAGGGCGGGGGCGATCAGGTCTGGGCGGCCGCGAAGCGGACCCATCGTTAGCGCCCAAAGCGCGGTGATGATGACGAGCCCGCCGATTATGGGGAAGAGCAGCGACTCCAGGGGGGAAACCAGGGAGCCGTTGAGCGTCGCAAGGAACTCGAGAGGGCTGCTCATGGGCACCCCTCCTCCCACCACCGGGGCTTCTTGGCGCAGGACGTGTCGAAGAGCGCCTCGGCATTTCGGATCAGGCTCTCCCCCTGCTCCGAAAACGCGTCGTGGAGACCTTCAAAGTAGGCCGCGTCGGCTAAGGCCTCTTCGATGAGTTCGCTTTCTTGGCCAGCCACCTCTTTGACGGTCTGGCTGGCCACCCTGTTGATCTGTTGGTTGGTGTAGACCTGCTGTTGGGCCAGTTCGGCCAGCGACATTTGCACGGCCGCCAGCGAGGCGGTGTTGGACTCGAGGAGGGAGCTCATACCCTCCGCCAGGACCTGCACTGCGGCTCGGGTAGAACTCGCGTTCTGGGCGTTGTCTGCAAGTTCTTTCGCCCGGCTGGAGGCGTCCTTCGCGGTTGCGGCGAGCGAGTAGTCGCTGGCCAGACGCTCGGCGCTCGCCTGGGCATTCGCCAGGATTCGGGCGCCCTCGATCTGGCGCTGTGCGTCTTCGTTGCGTCTGGCTTGTTCGGCAGCCTGTATCGACGACTGGGCATAGTCGAAGGTTTTCCTCGAGGCTTCCGCAATGAATTGAGCGATTTTTTCTCTGCGAGCTGCCCTTTCGCGGGCGCATGCGTCAGCCAGGGCGCCGTACTCGTCGTCCATTGGCGAGGTCACCACGAGCCTTTCGCAAGGCTGGGGCGTCTGTACGGTTTCTGCTAGGAGCTCGTTCATCGAGACCTCTTCGCCGTCGATCTCGACGCGAAGATCGTCTCCGCCCTCGTACTGCAACAAGCTCCGCAGCTCGGCGATCATATCGTCGGATAGCGCCCGCTTGAGCTCGTCTACCTTTCCCCAGGCTGCCTGGTAATCCTCCCGGAACTGCTCTGGGAGGTTGGCGATCTCCTCGAGCTTGTTGAGAAGTTCCGGGGGTAGCTCGACGCCGCTAGCGATGTCCCGGGTAAACCCCTCCACCACGTCCACCAAGCCGCCGGTAAGACGCTTGCGAACCTCACCTTGGCCTGCGTCGACGAACTGCTCGACGTTGGTCCCCAGCTCCTCGAGGAGCGTAGCGATCTGACACACCGCGGTTACGTTGCTGATGGCGCAGGCCTCGTCAAGGATGTCGTTGAGACCCACTTCTGCCCTCGCGGTCGATGTTGCCGCGAAGCCGAAGAGTAGGAAAGCGCCGAGAACGATTTTGGCTCGTTTCATCTCGGCGCTAGCGTAGCGCTTGAAGGCGCGGGAATGGGGGGGTTTTCGGTTCAGCTAGTCGGCTACTCCGTTGCGGCGTGGACTTCCGGGTTCTTTTCGTACCCCGCCAGAACCCTGAGTGCGGCGTGGAAGCTGCCCAGCTTCTCGGCAAGCTCGTTGCGCCTGCGGGCTTCGTCTGCCCTGGTGGTGAACGTCCAATAGCTTAGAGGGTCCACCTCAACCTTGAGCACGTCCCCGATTTCCCCTGAGACCGCCTTCAACCAGAAAAGCGCGTTGCGTCCGGTTTCGCCGGGCCTTGGGGGCGGTACGTCAAGGAGGTTTTCGGGCACCCCCGGCAACACCTCCTTCTTGGTTCCCAATGGATCGTCCGTACGTAAGAGCGCAACGTGGCTGACGTTGGTGAGAATGGCCGCCGCGTGCTCGCCGGTAAAGTCCGCAAGCGACTGACTTACGGCCCAAGCGGCGACGCCGAGCGTTCGGCCGGCGCGGAAGAAGGCGTGTACGAACGACGCGCTGCGTTCGTCCTGAAGAAGCGCCCAGGCCTCTTCGAAAACGATCAGCTTGCGTGCGTAACGGCTCTTGTGGATGATCCGCCATGTAAGGTCGGCGACGGTCAGGATCGTGATGGGGAAGAGGTCGCTCAAGGTCTCTCCGTGCTCGACTACGAAGTAGACGAACCTCGCCGCATCGTCGATCGGAACGGTCGTCTGACCGTCGAAAAGGCGTCCCCGGGGGTGGGCCCGCGTCCAGCGCTCGAAGCGCGTCGCAAGCGAGTTCGCGATCTCACGCTCCCGCTCGTTTAGGGTTCGGCCACCAATGACGTTGAGCTGGCTCAGGGTGCGTACGTAGTCGCTCATCGTCACCCCGGTGAAGACCTTCTCGATTCCGCCGTCGTCCGTTTCGATCTCGTCCACGGCCTGGGCGTAAACCTGAGTCACCGCGGCCGATTTAATGGCCTCTTCGATGGCGCCCACGGTTGGGTCATCCGAAGGGGGCACCATTCGGTTCAAGAGGGCCTCGAGGAAAAAACGCTTCACCTCGTCAGGCTCGGTCGAGCCCTCGGGAAGGTCAAAGGGGTTGATGACCGTGTCCGAGCTGGGGCCGAAGTGGATCCGCGTCCCCAGGCCTCGCTCCGCGAAGAGCCGGTACATACCGTCGTAGGAGTTGGGCTTCTCGTCCACGGCGATGGCGATGGCGTCTCCCGTCTTCAGCAGCTCGAGCATGCGGGTTTGCACCAGGAACGATTTCCCCGATCCCGAGCTCCCTGCGATGATTGCATGCGAGTTGGGCACCTCCCCGTGGTCGTATACGTTGAGCCCCACGAGCGTGTTCCATTGGGTTCGGAAGACTTCGATGGGTTCGGGGTGCCAGTACGTCCAGGGCGCGCGCCAGGGCCAGAAGCGGGCGGCATCCGTTTCGATGTAGAGCTTCCTTCCCTTGATCTTGAATGCGCTAAAGGGCAGGGTTTCGAGCCATGGAGAAAGTGCGCCTCGATCGAGCGGCAAGAAGGGCGTTCCCACGATTCGGCCGGTAGCGCTGAGCAGGGCCGTGTGCCGCCGCTCGAGCTGCTCCTCGTCCTTGTCGAAAAGGGCGATCCTGACCCCGACGCGAAAAACGCCCTCGCCCGTGGAGGCGATCCGCCTGAGCATCTCGTAGGCTTGCTGGGATCCCTCATCCGCCTCCGGGGAAGGCATGTCTCCGACCCGAGCGTCCTGAACCCGGTCGGTGTAGATCTTGCGGAGTCGGGTGCTTGCGGCCGCGCTGTCCAGGCGCTCGTAGTCGATCACCAGCAAGTAGGGAGGCTCCACCGCGAAGAGGGCAGCTTGCACCGATCCGAACTCGAGCTCTGGGGGCACGTCTGCGAGGTGGTAGAGGCGGATAAGGGTGTCGCCCACCTGCAAGCGGTCGAGCCGCCGGTTGTCGATCGGGGTCCTTACCAAGCGGTCGCGGAGCGAAGTGCCGACCTCGGCGGGGTCGAACTCTGTGCCCTCGTCCGGGATGGCGGGCGGCGCGTAGGGCGGGGGCTCGATTTCGGGGTTCAGGTACTCGAAGATGAAGCGGAACAGCTCTTCGTCGCTTAGCGGCTGGGCCTCGATGCCGCCCATCTCGAGCGCTGCGCGCAAGCGGAAGCGCGCCATTTCGACGTCCTCAAGCCACTCGAGGTACTCGCTAGGGGTGAAGGGCACGTACTCGCGGCGTTTCAGAAAGGGGAGCACTTCGGATACCGCAACGGCGATGGGGTTGGCAGAACGGTGCATGGCGCGCGGGGTGCCCACTTCGATCGAGACGACGAAGTCGTAGTCGTAGAAGGCGCGCGATCGCGACAGCCGCTCGAGTTCGTCGTTGCGCAGGTGCCCTATCTCTGCAAGCGCCGGCTCCCGAGCGCGTATCTGCTCCCGGTATCCGGTTAGGTCCGGGCCCTCGGCCGGCTGCACCCGGAAGTACAGACGAAGGCGCTGGTTGGGCTGGATGGCGTTTCGGAGCGTCGACTTGATCTGCTGCAAGAACCCCACGAGCTCTTCGTAGCCCATGGATGAGGCGGCCGGCGGGCGGATCCTGAAACCAACCTCCCCTAGGCCGTTACGGTTGAAAACGACGCCGTCGCGGATGTGCCAGTAGGGCAGCAACTCCTGGAGCGAGCGCGTTTTCGCATCCACGCAGTTGGGGGGTGGCGCCTCGTAGGAGCGAGGCTTTGGTCTGTGCTGGGGTCTGCGCTTAGTCGCCATAGACGATCAAGGGATGATGGTGCTCATCGGGGCGGTGGGCGTAGTGATCTGCCTGGGTGCTGACCCAGTCCAGGTAGTAGGAGGCGTTTGGGCCCGGCAGGGCGCGCTTCACGGCCTGCCAGAGCATGTATCCGAGGATGGTGCCTCCAATGAAGCCCAGGGCGGAACCTGCCCCGCCAAGAACGAGCCGGGCCACCTGGGCCATCACGCCCGCAAAGGAGAAGATGACCATGATGTCCGCGTACGTGATGGCAAGAGGGCCGGGCAGGTAACCCGGCTGGTCGATCCGGAAGGTCTTTCCGCGCAGCTCCATTAGGGGCTAATCGTGGGGGGGCCACCCACCAGGGCCTCGAGGAACGGAAGCCCGACGCTGTAGCCAATGATTGCAACAAGTGCGCCGCCCGCCCACATCCACCAGTTCTTGTGCCCTGCGGCCTTCATCGACAGGCCCCAAAGCAGGGCGCCCAGGGCGGCGGCGTAGAAGATGACCTTGAAGACCGTCGTAGCGAACCACAGCGTGGTGTCTGCGGTTTCCCGCCCGATGTTGCGCACGGTTCCCAGGACGTTGCGGAAGTTGTCTTCGGTGGTCTGAGCCAGCGCAGGCGCCGCAACCACCAGGGCGAGAACGGCCAAAAGTGCGATGGTCATGGGTGTGGGTTGCAGTAACCGTTTCATATCGCGCCCAATATAGCAACGGGCTCCGGCATAATGGGCGCACAAAATGTTGAGTGACGAAGAGCGGCTCGAACCAACTCACGAACGCCTGCTCCCCACACCCCGGGGGGCGTTGGTGCTGCTGTACCTAGACCGCATCGGGCCGCTTCACCAAGGCGACATAGAGCATCTTCCCGGCGGGCTCGAGGGGATGCTCCAGCGCGTAGACGCTCCCGTAGGCCCGCTTTTCGTTCTCGGAGTCGAGGGCCGGCGCTACCTTGGCTACAAGAATCCCTGGAAGCCGTTGAGCATGCGCTACGTCACCCGGCGCTTTGCAACCCGCCGTTTGATCGAGGAGCTGAGACGAGAGCGTCCCCTCGTCTACAAAGAGCGCTTTCGCGGCTCGGTCCTGTTGCGCGATGTGGTCAGCGGCGAACGCTTACTCGTGGCTGGCTATCCCATGCCGCCATCCAAACCTACTCTGCTCGAGCTGTTTCGCAAGGGCCGTGAATTGGGGGCCAGGGTCACGGTTGCCTTCGACCGCCCTCGCGGGGGGCGCCCCTTCAACCTCGTGCGCCAGGGAGCCGTCGAGTTCAGGCGCTTGCGCGAACTCCCGGAGCTGCCCGCTATGACCCTCGAGCTCGTCACGGCTCGACCGTGATGGTCGGCGGCCGCTTGAGTCCGAGCTCGCGTGCCAGGCGCTGCACGTAGCCAATCCTTGCAGGCCGGAGCACCCCCCATATCTGTCCGTCGTAGGCGAGATCGTAGTGCTTGAGCTTGGCCGTCACACGGTCACGCGGGTAGCGTCCGGCGTCGAACTCCACGGCGATTCGCCCGCGTTTGCTGTTCCATACGGCATCCGGCTCAAGGCCGGTGTGGTCTGTTCGGGTCGCGTTCGCCGCCCGCCATGCTGTTGCCGGCACCTCGAGAATCCGCCGCATCTCGCCCACCATGGCGGCGTGCATGACCAGACCGTCGTCCGCGTCGGCAAGCTCGGGCGAGAGGAAGACCGGCACCTCGAGGCCGTAGACGTGCAAGACGCGATCTGGCTCGGGGAGTGCCCCCGAGACCCAGCGGCGCGCCTGGTTCAGGGTCAAGGCCCCGTCGCTTTTCAGAAGATCAGCGAGCGCCATCGACGGGCTGAGGCGACTGACGTACAAGGATTCGCACCGGCTCCCCACTTTTGATCACGAAGATGCGCGAAATTGCCTTCTCTTCGATGGGCAGGTCGAACACTTCCGCAAGCCGCTTGGCCACTACCCATTCGATTTCTGCTGGCTGAGTTTCTTCGACGCGGTTTCCCTCGGGGTCCACGTACACCTTGGTGGCGCTCTGTACGCCCTTGACGTACTCTGCCACCCCCCCGAGAGCTGCTCGCAGGGTAGAACTCGCGAGGGCGGGCGAAACCTCCTTCGCTTCGACTTTGACCCCGTACACCCGGTCGGTGCTGAGTACGCTGGCCTTGGTTCGGTAAAGGCGGCCGTTCTCGACAACTTCGTCGAGCACGATCATCGCGCGACCGCTCGCCCCTGCGAGTTTCGCCACACCAAGCCAGACCCGGCCATCCTTGTCGCGCACGCTGACTGGGGCTTCGGGGAGGCCGGTGGCCAGCACGGGCGCGGCTTCGATCTTTCCCTCGAGGAGGGTGCCGGGCGTCAGTGGACTCGTGGCCCGGGCAAGGTTGCGAGATGGGGTGGGGCTCGAGGGAACAGCGGGGACCGAGAGGCGGCGGTCTGCGGTCGGCCCCGAGGCGCGCGGGGCAGGTGACATCCTGGCGGAGCTGGAAGCCGATGCCAGGGCGACACGTGAGGCACTTCCCTCCGGCGTTTGCTCCATGGCCATTCCCCCGGTCAGCTTTGTCTGGCTAGCCATTCCGGTCCCCCCGAGGGCCGGGCTGCTGCCGCCCATGCCCCCGGAAAGCGCCTGGGCCTTTCCGGCGCCTCCCGCAGCCGAGCGCCCCGTCACGGCTACGCCCCCGCTGAGTGCGGCTGATGCGCCGGAGCCGCCACCCGTGAGGGCGAGGCGAGCACCCCCACCTCCCGCTAGCGGCGCAACGCTTGCGGCGACGCCGGGCCCTTGCTCCGCCCCGTCGACGCCGTCGAGTCCGTAGGCGTAAAAGTCGCCTGCGGGGTCCTCGTAGCCGCCTTTCGCGCCAAAGCTGGGCGTTGGCACGGTAGGCTCAAGCGGCTCGTCTTGAATGGGCTGAGGTTCAGGTTCGCTTTGGGGTTGCTCAACCTGCCCGAGGTTCACTTCCGGCTGCGCGCCTTCGCTCGGCCTGGCTGCGGGCTCCTGGGTTTCCACCGGAGGCGGCGCGGATCGCGCAGGGCGCGCTACGGAAGGCGGGCGGAAGCTGTTCCACATGAGGAATCCGATCAGGAGAACGGTGCCAGCGCTGATGAGCATGAAGTGCTTGGCGCGCGATGGGTGCCGGCGACCCTGTTCGTCCCGTTCGCTCGTGAGTCCCCCCTTGAGCTGGTTTACCTTTTCGGTCACCTCCGCCTGCTTGGCGAACTCCTCTGAGGGCACGGCCCCAACGACCGTGGCGTAAAGCTCGCGCTGCAAATCCTTGTGGCCGCCTTCGCCTAGATCGTTAATCAGGGCCGATAGCTGGGTGGGCGTAAGTCTATCGGGTACCGTTCGCTGCAAGGCGTCGCTGAGGCGGCGCCGGAGTTCTTCGGGGATTTGTCTCTCGGCTGCCATTAGTAGAGGGGGTCTCCTTTGATACCCGGGATGGGCCACCCTTCAGGGACGGCCTCCCAGCCGGTGTGCGCACGGGGGGCGACGTGGACGATGGGCAGGGGGATTGGGATGGGTACCGGTACGGGTGGGGTGGTCGGGGTGAGGCAGGCCACGAAGAAGGTGGGCGTATGCGGGGAAACCTCGGTGTCGGTCTTGGTGTACACCCGCATCATCGGCACCACGCCGTAGGCCTGGTACTCCTCGGGAAGAGCTGCCCCGGTTACTCCTTCGGGGACGGGTCCCCCGTTCTTTCCCGCCCAATACTGGGGCTTGCCTTCGGGGAAGATGTCGCCGCGGGTGGTGATCGTTCGCTTGAGGGCCTCGAGCTGGGCAAGACCCGGGCCGTCTTCGCTGCGCTCGTCGTCGGGCAGGTTGCGCAGCACCTTGCGCAGTTCCCTGGGGATCCCCGGAAGGGCCTGGTTGATGTAGGCGGCACCGCGGAGGTCGGCGTCCTGAGCCTTCTCGGCCAGTTCCGCCCACTGCTCGAGGCTGCCCGCATCGAGGTTGATGACCGGGGCGATCGCCGACCCGCTACCCGGGAACAAGCCGTTTTCCCACTGAAGCGCCAGGGGGGCATGGCGAGCCAGGGCTGCGCCAACGTCAGCGTAGTAATCCACCAGATAGTTGGTGTACCCGTGAAGAATCGCTTCGGTGTAGCGCTGAAGCAGATCTTCCCAGTCCAGGTAGAAGCTCGGGCAGACCATCGGATACCACATGACGGGGGCGCTTGGGAGATCGCCGTCGCAATACTCTTCGGTGGGTAGTTCCTTCGCCGTGCCGTCCCAGGCGCCCAGGTACTCGTCTTGGGGCGCGGACTGGCACTTGAGCGCCGTGCCGTAAATAGCCGCGTCTACCCGATGGGCGACCCGCGCGTCGTACCTCGCCCAGGCTTCGGATAGGGCGCGCTCGAGCTTCTCGGCCTCGCCTTCGGGTACGTACGGTATGGGGTACTCAAACTTGCAGTCGCTGGGGAAGCCCTGGTCCCGGCAAGCGGTGTACTCGCTCAGGTCTACGACCTCGATGTGGGGGAGGCTGGCGCGGGGGTCTTCGGCGTCGGTGTCGAACTCGAGGCTGTCCCCGATGTAGGAGACCAAGCCTACGGGCGCGTCGCTGTCTTCGGCTGCTGCGAGCACACCGAGGAGGACCAGGATGAAGAACCACGCGCGCATGGTGCCTCCTAGAGCGCCCCGACGGTGATCTTGCGCGCCGGGCTGAGCTTGTCCGTGGGCCAGAACTCGAGGGCTACCCGGTAAATGACGCCGCTTCCTTCGTCCCGGACATTGAAGAAGACTTCAAGCGGCCCGGCCTTGGCATCCATGATCTGCACGGTCATGGTCAGGGCGCGGGTGGGGGGGACGACGTCTTCGGGGGGCGTGCGGATGAGGAGGTACTCGAGCAAGTTGCCATTCTGGCGCACCTCGAGCTCACCAGGGTCGATGACGAGGTTGGCGACCCCGGTATTCGCGATGGATAGGAAAGCTGCCACTTGACCCGGAGCCACGAGACGGGCGCTGCCTTCGACCTTGGCCCCGGCGAAGGCGATCTGCCCGCCCTCGTTGGCCTCGGCCACCTTCCGGACGGCTATCTGCGGTGTTTCGGTGCTGGTGGCGGCAGGCTTGGTTGGCGCAGTGTAGCTGGGCGTCGACGATGCCCGCGGCTGCGTGGGGGCGGTGACCGACACGGGCGCAGTAGGTCTGCGATAGGGCAGATGCTCTTTGATGATGTACTCCCGCGGCTGCCCTTCGGCCACGACCTCCACGATGAACTCGAGGGACTGGCCGTTGACGAGCACGTGCAGGTCGGTACGTCCGGCCCGCTGGAGCGGCCAGATGACGAAAACGTTGTCCTGGGCCTTGATCTTGAGCAGCGGCTCGTCGCCCAGGTAGTAGTCCTCGATCCTCCCCGGGAAGCGCAACACCGTGGTGAAGTGCGGGCTCACCTCGATGATGCCCGCGGTGCTGGTGAGCTCGGGGGCGTAGTAGACGGTGGTGGTGCGCGGGCCGGTAGGAGCCGCGGCCTGTGCGAGGGCGCTCAGGCCGATGGCAACGAGAAAAATCAGTGTTCGCATGGGTCGCATCCTCATATCGAGTGAACTGTACACAAAACGCGCCCATTAATGGGCGGCGTTTTTGTAGCTTGGGGTCGCTATGCCGATGAGCTCTACGTATTTCCTCTTCCAGGCGGTCTTTTCCCTCGCCATCATGGCCTTCTACGGGTACCTCGCATGGGTCGTGGCGCGTTCGTTGAGTCGTATGGCGGACGCGTCGGAGGAGATCGCCAGCGATCTCAAGGCCCTGCGCGAGGCTGCCGGCAAGGGAAAGTCCTTCGATGTCGGTAACGGCGTCTTCGGCCCGAAGCAATAGGCCCGCGTCCGCCGTGGATACGGCACTTGCTAACACCTTAGGGAGGTAACGATGCGCAAGAACAAAGGCTTCACGATGATCGAGCTCATGGTGGTGATCGGCATCCTGGCGATTCTCATGGCCTTCCTGCTGCCCCGGATCGCCCGCGCCCAGAAGTCCGGCAACGACCAGGCCGCCATCTCCTACCTGCGGGAGATCTCCCAGGCGGAGGCGCAGTACCGCGGCCGCACCTTCACCTACACCGGCAACATCGCCGACCTCCAGGCCCTCGAGCCTCCGCTCCCGGCCGCTCCTACCGGGGTCACCGCCGCGTTGATCAGCGGCGACGCGACCGGCTTCTGTGCGGTCGCGCGTCACGATGACGGCACCTACTGGCACCAGGCGACTCAGGACGGCATCAAGCCGATGTCCGTCAAGGCCAGCGCCGCCCAGCCGACCGCCTGCGAGTAGCTCACGGCGTAGGCAGGCATAGCGGCCCGGGGAAACCCCCGGGCCTTTCCCATGCTTGTGCTTTAGCGCTGCTTATTCCCGAACGATCTTGGGGGCCTCGCTGTGCGGAACAATGCCGATGACCTGCGCCGCCGTTCCTGTGATCGGGAACAAAGCCGAGCGGAGGGTGGCGCCCCGTGCTTCACGTGAATCGAAGTAGTGATGCAGCACCACGCCGGTGATTCTGCGCCCGTCGGCATCGTCGAACCCCCAGGGCGCGTAACGTTTCGCCGCGATCGTCCCCAGGAGGTCCAAGGTGGCCGGCGGGGCCGAATAACTCGAGGGTTTCACGACGCCTTGTACAGCCACGAGGTTGGCTGCGAGTTTCCAGGAATGGCCAGGCGGCACATCGAGGAGTACGTTGCCGCCCAAGGAGACGAGCGTGAGCTGGTCGTCTACCGTAGTGTCGCACTGAGAGTAGATGGTGTTCGAGTCGGGGTCGCTGTATCGCTGGCAGGGCGTGTTGTTGTAGAGGAGGGGACCCGTCACCGTTAGGTCGCCGTCGGTGAAGATGCTAACCGGGCCGTCCAAGGCGGGCTCGAACGCGTCAACTGGCTCGAGTCCGCGAAGATCCCCGCGGACGTAGATGCGGCCGTTGAAGTTGGCCTGCTCTTCCGTCCAGGTAGCCCCACCGTCCGTCGAGGATTCCAGCGCGCCCCCGATCGTGAATCGGTACTGGGTTTCCGTCGCGCCCTGCTTCACGTAGAGGTAATGCCGCCCGTCGCTGCCGTTGTAGCGCATGCGGATGCGATCCACGTCACCGCTGAACTCGAGGGCGCCACTCGGGGCCCTGTAGTAGTTGGACAAGGGGGGTGGGGTGAAGGGTGCTGACCAGTCGGCCCCCGAGGTCAATCTAGGGCAGGCCCCGGGGTAGCAGGGCGCCTGCGGGTTGACGATCTTATTTTCCTGGAGGCGAACCCCAGCGAAGGAAACCTCACCGGTGGGGTTGCTGTGGACGAAGACGGTACCAAGAAGTAGCGGTTCCCCGTCGAAGCGTACCGGGCCGGGAACCGCCACCGCCCCTTCGATCAGGTCGTTGTTGCCAAAGGCGACCAGGCCGCTCGTGGGAGGATCTTCGATGTACGTCGAAAAGTGCATGGGGTTGGGCACGGAGACGTGCGCTTCGAAGTAGCCCTTGAACACGGCTACCGCTTCACCTTCAGCATCCTTCGCCTCGACGAGCGCCACGTAGGGGATGGCGTACACCTGCGGGTAGTAGTAGTAAGTCCCGCCTATCCCGAAAGGTCCGCTAACGAAGGTGTTTGCCGCGCCCCCGATCAGGTAGGGGAGGCGCGGCGGGGTTACCCCGGGTGGCAGAGGTTCCCCGCAGGCCTCGTTCGTAAAGGCCACGCGCATGCGGGTACCCTCGACCCAGTCGCAGTAGAGGCCGTCGGCCACTTGCTGGAGCGCGCTGGCCAGGTCGGCCTCCTTGTTCTCCAGATAGTACGCGCCGTTGCCCAGGTTCAGCTCCGTCTGGGCGGCCACCTCGTGTTTGAGCTTGGTCACGACGTGGCCGCGAAGGAGGTGTGCCTGGGCGCGCGCCTTGGCCTCGAGCGCCTGCGTGCGCTGTTCGAGGCGTACGGCCTGGCTCCGAGTCGTCGTTACGAACAGGTTGAAGGCGGCGATGGCGCTGAAGAGCAGGCTCAGCATGAGCACGACCAGCATGATGCTGCCGCGTGCGTTGTTCATTGGGTCATCCTCCGATCAGGTGTCGGGTGAGCTGCAAGGAAACGAGCAGCGCGACCAAAGGGGGGATGGGGGCGACGGGGCCCAGGTCCATGTCCAGGGCCAGCCACTCCCCCACCCAGCGGGCAAGGACGAGGAGGGCGAGGGGTGGCCCCAGGCCGGAAGCCCAGTACCACAACCAGGAAGCCAGCCCCGCCAGGTCCATGGTTCAGCCTCCGTGACACGCCGCGAAGCTCGGGTCCACGATCTTGGCCGGGTCGGGCACGCCCCAGCCGGTCTCTACGTCCCAGCCCTCGCCGGGCGCCGCGGGGTCGTAGTTCGACGAAGCGGCCTTGAGGCAGTCGTAGACCATGGTGTAGAGGTCCGCCGTGCCCCACAGACCGCGGTAGGGATCGCCGTGCCAGACCCGGTTCGAGTAGAGGTAGAGCCCGATCAGCCCCCCGAGCCGGTGCGTGGCCGGTGAGGTCCAGGGGTAGACGTTGAACCCGTACTTGTCCGGGAGAAAGGCGTCTGGAGTGTAAAACTGGCCGGGGACGACGAAGTCCATGCGCTCTTCCCAGGGGGTGTTGGGGTTGTCGCCGTAAGACGAAACCCAAGCCCGGGCCCAGATGGAGCCGGCCCAGTCGGTGGAGCCGTCGTCGGTGTTGCCGGGGATCAGCGAGAAGACGGCGGAGCCGGCGGCGATGGCGTCGGGGCAGCCGGCCGGGTCGCCCAAATAGTCCAGGTTGTTCCCGGCGCCGTACACCGCGATCTGGCCGCGGGCCCGGGCCGCGGCCAGGGCGTCGCAGTCCCCCTGGCTGGGCGCCCCTACGGCCGCGGTGACGACGATGGGGGTGCGCCCGGGCCAGGTGAAGGTCTGGCCATCCATGGTCAAACTGCCGGTGAGGGCGTATTCCGTGGCCGTGCTGTTGAGCGCGGCTCCGTAAAAGCCCCCATTCTCACCCCCGGCCCGCATCGGCACCCACTTGACGACGTTCTTGAAGAGGCCAGCGACGCCGTAGCCGTCGTTCCAGGTGCCCCCGGTGGCCATCATGGTGCCGTTTCCGTGGCAGGGGTCGTAGAAGGCGTCAATGGCCTGGTCCCCCGCCGAGCAGATCGCCTGCCCCTGCTGGGTGACCTGGAGGTAGTTGGGCGGGTAGCCGGGGGCGGCCATGTTGTCGAGGTCGAGGCTGAAGCTGAGGCTCATCCACCAGTCGAGGGGGGCGAAGGCGCCGGTGACGTCGGAGCGGACGGCGTAGGGCATCGTCTCGTACTGAGGGGTGGAGACGTCGAAGTCGCGGGTCCAGAAGATGCGGGCGTCGGGGCCGCCGGAGTCGGGGGCGACGACGTAGACCGGGTCGCAGCCGTCGGGGAGCCGCACCCAGGCCTCCTCGAGGCCCCAGGCCCAGACGAGCGGCCGGTCGGGGCCGGCGGGAGGCAGGGTGCCCGACTTGATCCAGCTCCCCAGGTCGTACTGGAAGAAGGTGTCGGGGACCGGCGCGTTGCGCCAGTAGCTGGGGTCGTCGGGGAGGCCGGGGCCGGGCTGGCCGCAGGTGGCGCCGCTCACGTCGATGACGCGGAGGGTCACCTCGCCAGAGCGCGGGGTGGGGGCGTGGACGGTGAAGCGCAGCCGGTGGTCGCCCGCGGGCGCGTCGGGGGCGAGCTCGAGGCGGACGGCGTAGGCCCAGGCGTCGAGCCACTCGGGAAGCCCGTGGTAATCGCTCAGGCCTACCGTGCCCAGGGCCTCCCAGTTGGTGATCCAGCTGGGCGCGTCGTCCAGGGTCACTTCGACTTTCCTGTCCCCCAGGGCGGTGACGAAACCGCTCCAGTCGAGGTCACCGGTCACGTCCCGCCGCGGCTCCGGCACGATCGAGAGCCAGACCTCGGTCCAGCCCCCGGGCCGGACCGCGAAGGGGCGGTCGATCATGAAGAGGGGGTGGACCGAGTAGGCGACGTCGGGAACGGTGTAGTCGCCGCCGGGCGGCTGGGGGCCGGGGCAGGCGGTGAGGAGGAGGGTGAGGGTGAAGAGAAAGAAAACTCGCTTCATGGCTCAGAAGAGGAAGGGGCAGAGGATGTCCGTCCGAACCTCGGTGGCCTGGCCGCTGCCCACCGGATAGGTTCGCGCGGTTCCGGCCGCCTCGTCGAGGACGGTGACGTTCGTGCAGGGGCTGAAGACAACGTAGACGAGGGGGAAGGCGGGGATGACGGTGAACTTGAGCAGCGTCGTCTGGTGCAGGATCCCCTGAACCGTGGCGGTGTAGTTGCCGGGGCGGGCGTAAACGGTCTCGGTTCCACCCCAAACGGGGTAGGGGAGGCCGTAGACGCCGTAACCAAGGTCACCGGTACAGGGATAGCCGGCGTCGCAGGCACGGTCGATGAAGTCGTTGCCGAGCTGCGGCTTCGACGTGCTCATGTACCAGTAGTTTACCGACCCGCTGGGGCCCGCAAGTCCGGCCCCGGCGTTGCTCGGGACCACCCAGGAGAAGGGGATGGTGACGTAGATGACCGGTTTGCTCCACAAGAGTACGGCGGGCTCCTCTTCGTAGACGACGCGCACGCGCCGCGGCGACCAGGAGTTGACGCTCACGTTCCAGGACATGGTGCGGGCGAGGTCGTGGGGCACGTCGGGATCCTTGCGCGGCACGTAGCGCCGGATCAGGCCGCCTTCGTTGATCTCCAGGGGGCCGGCGGTGACGGTGTAGGTTCCGGCGTCGATGCTGGGCCAGGTTTTCGAGTAGTCGTAACTGCCGGAAACGGCGGGGTCAGGCCCGCTCACGCTTACTGGGCGCACCCCGCTTCGCTCGCTAGGCAAGCCCGAGATTTCAAGAATAAGGGTTCCTTTTGCGCGAACCGCGCTCCCACACGCTTCGAGATAGCGCACGGGTTTCAGCGGACGCGCGCTCAAGGGGATCGTGGCGCTTCGTTCGGTGCCGCCCCGCTCGAGCGTGACGTGGGCCACGACCTGGGTCAATTGCAATTCCTGCCCGTCGTTAGCCGCTGGAGTGGGGGTGAGGATCTGTGCGTTATCTACCTCCCAGGGGACGTTTCCGTCACTCGGGTAGTTCTTGGCCCCTCCGCCCGTGCGGTTGCGGTAGAGGTAGTCGAGGCGGAACCCCTTGACCCCCTCGAGGACCGGCATCCACGCGTTTTGATCGGTGCGCAAGTAGAGGGTGTCGTCGACGAAGTCCCCGTTGTAGCGCGCTTTGAGGGCCGCGCCAACGCCGAGTTCGACGGTGCCCGCGGCGTGGTACTCCGTGGCCGGCGTCCAGGCCAGCCCGACCGGACAGTCGGTGTCGACGTAGGTGTCGCCCTCGGTTACGCCGAAGACCGCACCTCGCGGGCCACCGTTGAAAACGACGCCGGTGGCCACCGGGCTGTGCGGTGGCGCGGTGTCGAAGTCTACGCGCGTCGAGCTTTGCAGGCTGGCCGTCTGCCGCGGCTTGGCCGTGTCCACCGAATAGAGAAGACCTACTGCGGCGGACTCCCCGTAGAACGGCGCGATGAAACTCTTGTCGTTGAAGGCCTGCTCGATGGTAGCCCGCGCGGTGGCGAGCTCGGCCTCGAGCGTAGCCGCGGCGTTTACCGTGAGCGCGGTGTCCGATGCCGAGCCGAAGATCCGCATCAGGACGAGCATCAGCCCTGCCGCTACCGCGAGGGCCAGCAGGATTTCGATCAGGGTAAAGCCTCTTCTATTCTTCATGTTCCCCCTCACCCCCTTACGGGCATTGCGCAAACACGCTTAGGTAGGCTTTCTTGCCGGTCAATCCCAAAACCGAGATGGGCATGGTGACATGCTCTTGGCGGCTGTAGGTCTTGGAGTCGGTGTAGATCACACCACCGGGATCGATAACCTTGACGTCGAGAGCCCAGAAGTCGCACTGCGACCCGGTATAGGACCCGAGCGCCATGAACTGCGTTACCGTGGTCAGGTCCTGGAGCTGCTCACCTTTGCTTGCGCGCCAGCGACCCGCGGCGTTGGGGTCCTCGGTAAGATCGCTGCTCCGAACCTTGGCCGGCTCCCGGACGTAGAGGCCGCCGTTGACGTCCTGCTCTACGCGGAAGCGCGCCTCGAAGTTGCTCGGAACCTGGTCTCTTAGGACGCTCACCTCGTTGAAGAAGTAGCCGCTGATCGGAGCCACGCTGGCGGTGACCCTTCGGACGAGGAGGCTGCCTTCGTTCCCCCGGTAGCTCAGGCAGTCCACCCACTGGTTCTGCGGCTGCTGAAGAAAGCTCGAGACCTTGTAGGTAATGAACGTTCCCGTGATGGGATCCTCGGTGCAAATCCAGCCGTCTTTGCCCGGGGGAATGAGAAAGGGCTGGAAGCTGCGGTGCACTACCCACGCGTCACTCGGAACGCTGACCGAATTGGCTTCGACGACCGCGGTTTTGTAGGCCGCGGGTTCGTTTTCCCACCTCGGGCCGTAAGCGGTGCTGACGTTGAAGACCACCAAGGTTCCTTCTTGGGCCTGCCCGTAGGATAGGGTTACGTCTTTAGCCTCCCCAGCCGCAAGCAAGAAGCTCTCGGGTCCCTGCACCAAGTAGTAGTTGCCCGCGGAGTCCTGCCCGCTCGAGGCCTGCAAGCTGTAGCTGCCCGGTACGAGGTTCCCCACGGTGTACACGCCTGGGCGGGTGAACTCGCGCTTGAACAGCGACCCGTCGGGCTTGAGGCCTGCGAGGGTGACGGTAGTTTGCAAATCCGAAGGGCCGTCGATGTGCAAAGTAACCTTGCCGGTCACGGGATAGGCGCGCATCCAGATGACGGTTTCCTCGCCCGGGATCAGGTCGAAGCGTGCCTCGCTTTCCTTAAACCAAGGAGACCACGCAGATCGGCTGGGGTCGTAGCGCCGAAACTCGAGTGCGTAATCGATCCCGTCGCTTTGGTAGGGGCCGTCGAGGGCGACGGCATAGGTTGCGGGGTCCATGCGCTCGTAACTCTTCGTCGTCGGCAGGACGAAGCTCTCGAGGAGGGTATAGTCGGAGCCCACCTTCCTTTTGAGCGCCACTTTCGGGGCGGGGCCTCCCCCCTTGAACTCAAGCCGCAGTTTTCCGTTGGTGGCCACGTAGCGGAGGTTGACACGCTTGACGGCGCCAACGGTTACCTGGAAGCTCCCGTCCGAGTTGGCGCTGCTCCCGTAACGGGCAGCGTAGTCGTAGCCGCCGTAGGTCGCATTCGGCGCAACGATCCGGTAGGTGCCCGGCTCCGCCTCTGCGAACCGCGTTTCGCCTTCAGGAACCGCGGCGGAAAATCCGGCAGGTCCGGTAAGCTCGATCGCCGGCAGGGTAAGGGCGGGTTCGTCCTTGCCTACCGTCACGAGGATCGCCCCGCTATCTGCCTTGTAGTAGACCTGCACCGCGCCGCCACCCGAGGCCACCTCGGGCGCATAGCGAATGCCCGAAGCGTTGACGACGTTGTTGCCGGTCACGGTGTAGCCCGCAGCAAGCGCATAGGTGCCGTAGCTGGTGTAGGTCTGGGTGGACGTGCCGTTGGTCGCCACCACGTTGGCGCTGCCGGTGGGGTCTTCACCCCCGATGTAGAGCTGCGAGGCGGTGTCGGTGGTAACGCCGGCGCTGGTTGCGGCGGCGGGCGGTGGAGCGCGAAAAACCGTCTGACTACACGACTCCTCGCTGGCTCCTACGGGCATGGAGCAAAGCAGGATCCCGTAGCGCACCACGTCGCCACCGCCGGCGAAGCTCTCGACACCTTGCCGCTCGATCTCGAGGCGGTAGCGGTTGAGGTCCTGCCGGCTGACCGGGATCACCGCGGGGAGCTCCCCGTAGTCCCATACGCCCCCTGCGGTCAAAACCGCGTTCCCCTGCTCGAGCTCCTCTTCGATGAGCGCCATGACCTGGCTCGAGGCCTCGGCCTGGTGGGTAATGCGAGCTCCGACCGTGGTTGCTCCGAATACGCTTACGATCACGCCCACGGCCATCGTGGCGAGCGCAATGGCCAGGACGACCTCGAGAAGCGTAAACCCTTGACGCTTGAGCATGATCAATCACCCACCTTGTACCAGGACCCCCACCAGCAGACGAAGACGCAGTAGCGGTTCCTGCGCTCGATGATGTAGTCCATCGTTACCGTGGTCGTGCCGTTGTAAGTAACGGTTGCGCTCTTGTTGTTGCCGCTGATGAGCCTGTACCGGTACTGAGGAGCCGAGGTGATGTAGACGTAGGTGTCGTTCCCCTTAACGGTGTAGGTGCCCGTAGGTACCCTGAAGTCGCGGAACTCGAAGGCGCTGTCCCCGTCACCGTAGGCCGTGCCCACGCCGTCGACCCAGGCCTTGTGGTGGTCAACGCGAATGCGCAAGATCCCGGTTTTCCTCCGGAAGGTGAAGGTAACCGTGTAGCTCCCTCCGGAAGCCACGTTGAGTACGCCGCCACCCCCAACCACGTAGTAGTTGCCCGAATCGCTGGCCGTCAAAAGGTACTGGCCGGGAGCAAAGGGAAGCGTCTTGCTGTCGCCCCCGTTAAGGCTAATGATGTAGGCGCTTCCCACCTGCGGCTGGACCCTGATCTGCGTTTCCTCGTTCGAGGGCAGGCCCGATGTGCTGATGGTCACCAGGCCGTCGATCTGGCGGTAGGCGAAGGTGACCGATCGCCGGTCCCCGTTGGCAAGGGCCACGCTCTGTGTAGGGTTGTCGAGAACGTAGCGCACCCCTCCAACCACGACTTCGGTAGGGGTGGCTTCCACGGAGTAGGTTCCCGGTGGAAGCGTGAAGGTGTGATTGCCGCTCGGAGCCACACTGGCGCTCTCGCTGACGGGTCCGGTGACGTTCACCGTTACGTCCGGGGCCCCCGCTGGCAGGCCCGCAACGGCAACCTCCACATACCCCTGGTTTAGCTCGTAGCGTAGCGAGACGGTCTTGGGCTCGTAGGCGTTCAAAGTAAAGTCGACCGGCTGGGGCTCATAGTAGTTGCCCCCGTGTTGAAGCCGTTCGCCCCATACCCTGTAAGAGCAGGTAGCGGGCAGCTCTTCTTCGAGTGTTGCGTTCCCGGTATCGAAGTCGAGGTTCTTGCAGCGGGCATCGGCGCTTTCGAGGTGGACGGGCACCGTGACACCCGCGGGAAGCCCCGAAACTACGATGGAGAGTGGGGCGCTGCCGGCGTCCTGAACCACGTCCACCACGGCGTTGTCGCTTGTCCCGCAACCGTCGAGCTGTACCTCGATGCGGGCAGTGCGCTGCTGGGGCTCGAGGTTCGGGGCGTAAGCGAAGGTGAGCTCGTACTCGACGTCTCCAGGGTCGTTGACCGTAGTGGGGAGATCGGCGCTGAAGTCCGTTGGCGTGTCCGACACCGTGACGGTCTGCGCCCCCACCGCCTTGAACCGGAGGACCGCCGTGCCGCCCTCGCGCTCGAGAACGACCGCCTCGCTTGTGGAGAGACCGTTGAGCGTTACGTAGTTCAGGCGGCTATCCGCTCCTTGGTAGGTCACCGTGACGAAAGAGGTGTCGTTGGGGAGGATGCCGATGTTGAACGTGTCGCGTGTGGGTTCGTAGGCGCACCCGTTTAGCGTGATCGGGAACGCATAAAGCGTGTACGTTCCTGCGTCGAGGCCTGAAACCAGCGTGTCGCGGTCGATCGTCCGAATCAGGCCGGTGTCGTTGTGGAGGCGGAGGTCCCCTTCGGGGTCGGTTCCAGCGCTTCCCGGGTTTTCGATGTTGACCTGCAAGGAGCCCGTGGTGCTCCCTGTCGGTGGAGGGGGCGGGGGATCGAGCTCCGTGGGCGGCGGGGGAGGGGGCGGATCGGTGGGGGGCGCGCCTCCCGTTCCGGTGGGAAGGGACGGCCGCGTACCCGCAACCGTCAAGGTCGTGGGGCAGTCGACGTCGCCCAAGACCTCCCGGACCAGCCCCCCAGGTTGAATGGCGAACCGCAGCGTGCTGTACGATCCCTCGAGGGCCAGGGTACAGTCGCCCCCCGTGACGGTCCCGGAAGGGTAAAGGGTGGTCGTCACGCCCGAGACGCTCGCCGCATAGACCTTGGTGTCGAGGGTGTCGTACACCGTGCCGCTGCGAGCGCCGCGCAGCATCAGGCGGTGCCCGGTGGCCACCACCTCGATGGGCTCGTTGCTGCTTCGCGCTTGCGCGAAGCCCTTGCTAACGAAAAAGCGAATTTTCGCAGCCTCGTTCAGGGCCACCTGACGCTCGTACGCGTCGCTCTCGCCGCGCCCGGTCACCATGAAGGTGACCGCGGCAATTATGGCCAGAACGACCACGAGTTCGAATAATGAAAAACCCCTTGCGCATTTCATCGCAAGGAGTATAGGAGGCGCGCCGTGCGGAATGGGCGCAAAATTGGAGCCGCTCGCTAGCGCAAGACGGCGCGCCCGTTGACGTAGTAGGTCTTGATGTGCCCGTCGACCCAGGTGACGACGGCGAAGCGCTCGCCCGCAGCGCTCACGTCGAGAACGCAGCGCACGCTGGGGGGTGCTTGCGGCCACCTCACCGCCGTGTTCACGTTGACCCCAGCGGTGCAGTCGTAAAGATCGCCGGCCGGCGTGTACCCTGGCGGCGTGCTCGAGGCCGAAGCCAAGCCAGCGACCGTCACGAAGTCGTTTACGGTCTTGTTGACCTTTTGCAGCAGGTAGTTCTGCACCGCCTGGTAAACGATTCCTCCGTGGCTTTGGGCCATGAGTTCGTCCTGTTGCGACTGGGCGCGTTGCCCGCGCGGCGCCAGGAAGACGATGAGCACCGCGATAATGGCCAGGACGATCACAATTTCGATGAGGGTAAACCCGCTTCGCTTCATCGCGTCTGCCTCAACTGATCCATGAGATCGTACATGGGAAGGAAGATGGAGAGCATGATGGCTCCGACGATCACGGCAAGGAAGACCAACAGGATGGGCTCGAGGACCTTTGAGAGGCCCCCTGCTTGGAGCATGGCGTCCTGGTTGTAATTTCGCGCCGCGGCGTAGAAGGGATCTGCGAGGTTTGCCGAGCGTTCGCCGATCCGGGCGGCGGCCACGAACTTAGGCGTGAAAATCTCCTTGTCGTCGGCCAGGGCCTCGGACAGGGTCATTCCCGCCTCGAGGCGCGCCCGAACGCGCTCCGCGGCTTCTTCGACGAGCACGTTGCCGCTGGCCTTTCCGGCGATGCTGAGAGCTTCGTTGAGGCTGACCCCGTGCTCGTACAAGAACCCCAGCGTCTGACCAAATTGCACGAGGGCGATCTTCTTGGTGATGGGGCCGATTAGCTTCGCTTTCAGCTTGAAGGCGTCGAGGGTTCGCCGCCCCTGGGGGGTTCGAGCCCACACTCCGAAAAGGTAGATCAAGCCAACGATCAGGACGACGAGGATGAGCCCATAGCGGTTCAAGAAATCGGCGACGGCCATGGTGACCTTGGTCGGGCCCGGAACCTGCTGCAAACCGATCTCCATGAACTGCCCGAGAATCTTGGGCACCAGTCGGGTGAGGAGGTAGTAGGAGATCCCCACCGTGAGGGCGAGGATCAAGAGGGGGTAGGTCATGGCCTCCTTCACCTTGGCGTACAGATCCTTGAGCTGGTCCACGGCGGTGGCCATGGAGTAGAGCGCCTTGTCGAGTTTTCCCGATTCCTCGGCGGCGGTCACGGTGGCGATGTGGGCCTCCGGGAACTTCCCGGTCATCCGCATGGCCTCGGCGAGCTTCGTGCCCCCGCGTACGAGGTCGTGCAGTTCGCGGACGACCGCGGCAAGCTGCGGACGCTCGGTCGATTCCTCGATGGTTTCAAGGGCCTCGAGCAAAGGGGCGCCAGCACTGACCATCTGTGCGAGCCCCCGGTAGAGCTCAACGTAATCTACGAGGCGCAGAGGGCCCGAGCGCCGCTTGATGCCCTCGAAAAGGCTGTTTGCGATCGGGCGGATTTCGAAGGGCTCGAGCCCTCGAGCCGAGAGCTTCTCGAGGGCGTCGAGCTCGCCGGCGGCCTGGATCTCGCCGCTGGTCGTACCACCGTCGGCCGTTAGTGCTTCGTAGCGGTAGCGTTTCATGGCTGGTTAGGGACGACGTACGGCATGGTGGTTATCTTCCACCTGCGTACGATGGTGAGGTTTTCCCGCTCCGGGCTCAGGCGGGTCAGGTCGAACTCGAGCCGCAGCTCCCCCTGGCCGTCGAGGGGGGACACCTCGACCGAGCCAACCTCTTCGTAGCCAGGAGGAACCCAGCCTGCGTAGCCGCTGCTCGTGCGTTGCTTGAGCTTGCCCGTTTCCACGGCCTCCCCGTTGAAGAGGATCCGAATGTTATTAGGGTCGGTGATCAAGGGGTAGTCCCCATCGTTGTACAGCGTGTAGGTGATTCGCCAGGCGTGCTTGCCAGGCACGAGCGAAGTGATGACGCGAACGCCCTGGGGGATAGGGTCTTCGACCGGGTCGTATCCGACCCCCGCAGAGGGCTCCTCCGCTTCAGCCTTCCCTTCCGGCTCGTCTTGCACTTCAGCGATACCCTGCTGCGGGCTCGCCTCCTCCTTCTCCACACCGCTTGCTTCCGAGCCAGAAGCAGGCTCTCCAGCTTTGCGGACTTCCTCTTGGAGGGAGGGGCTTTCCTCTCCTTCGCCCGCCCCGCGCTGGTGGCTAGGCTCCGTTACGCTTTCCGGAAGGTAGCGCCCCTCGCTGACCTCTTGGGCCCGAAGAACACGATCGAGCTTGGCGATGATGCTTTCCAGCCGCTGAATCGTAGGATCCGGTTCGGGGGTTACGACCCGCTGCCGCACCTCTTCGGGGACGGGCAGCGGGGAATTGCTCTCGACCTTTTCGGGCGCTTCCTGGTCGTTCGCCGATGGCTTTGCGGTAGCAGCTTCGACGGCTTGGGGTGCTTCGGCTTTTGCGGGCGGGGCGCCCTGGTTCGACGGCGATGCGGCGGGT
This sequence comes from Oceanithermus profundus DSM 14977, assembly GCF_000183745.1. Taxonomy (NCBI): domain Bacteria; kingdom Thermotogati; phylum Deinococcota; class Deinococci; order Thermales; family Thermaceae; genus Oceanithermus; species Oceanithermus profundus. The sequence goes on from NC_014753.1 coordinate 109,571, forward strand.
CCCCCGGGGAAGATCACCCGGATTTCCGCCGAGGGAGCGTCCAGCCTCGCCTTGAGGACGTACGAAAGCGTTCGGTCCCCCACGGTGAGGGTGGCGCGGGCCTGGCTTCCCGGATCGAGGGCCGTGAAGCAGGCCATGTTGTCCTGGACCGCGAGGGCAAAACCCGGAGTTTCGACCTCGCCGCCCAGGACCGGCTGCGGGAACACCAGGCAGAACGGCTCGCCGCCGACGTACAGGGTTCGCTCCCGGTCCCCGATGAAGATGCCGGTCATCTGCGCGGCAAATGCCGCGGCCGCGGCTACGAGGGCCAGGGCGGAGAGGGTTCGCTTCATTCGTCACCCCCAATAGGAGCTACCCGGGTGGCCCGGTCCGACCAAGGCTCGGTAGGAAGGGCGCCCTCGGGCATGCCCGCACCTTCGCCCACCTCGGAGGAGCGGTCGTACTCCCCTGAGGGAAGCGCGCTTTCCGGCAGCTCCACCCCGCCCGCGCCGTCACTCTCGGCTTTGAGGATGTGCGACTGCACGATGATGAGCAGGATACGTTCGCTTTGTACCCGCTCCGTGGTGCGGAAGAGCGCGCCAATTACTGGGATGTCCTTGAGGATGGGGACCCCAGACACGTCGTTGCGGTCCTCGTTGGAGATGACGCCACCCAGGATCACGGCCTGGCCATCCTTGATGCGGATGCGACTTTCGGCGTAGCTCTGCGGTATGAGCACCGAGCCCGGGGTTGGGCCGCTCTGAGGCAGGCTGCCCACCGTGGTTGCAATGTCGAGCGTGATCGTGCCGTCGGGGGAGGTGTAGGGGGTGAGCTCGAGGTTGAGGCCGTAGTTGAACTCCTCGTATCCAGTCCCCCCGGTGCCTTCCTGCCCGTCGACGTTACCGGTGTCGCCCTGCTTGGGGAGTAGCAGCTTGCCGCCGCTAAGCAAGGTGGTCGGCTCGGCGTTGAGGGTAAGCGTGTTCGCGTCCAGCAAGCGCCGGGAGCGGCCGGTCTTCTCGAGAAGGCGGATCGACTGGGCAAGCGCGGAAAGCGCAGAGGCGCCCGAATCGTAACCGCCGGTGAGGACCCCTTCCGTAACCGAGATGGCGAACTTGCCCGTGGCGTACTGCCAGTTGATACCCAGCTCGTTGGCGGCGCTGCGGTCGACTTCTTGAATCCAGACGCGTGAAACCACCTGGTCGGCGGGGCGGTCCAGCTTCTTGGCGAACTCCAGAGCCGAGGACACGGTCTTGCGCGGACCGTATACGAGCAGCGTGTTGGTCTGCGGGTCTGCCGTGATCTTGAGGGAGGGGACGGACTGCGGCGGCGTGGGGCCCCCTTCAGCCGCCTGCCCCTGCTGCACCTCCTGTGCGGGCATGGCGGTCTGCGCCCCAAGGATCTGCGTCAGCAGGCGGGCCAGCGCGTCCGCGTTGTGGTAGGCCACCGAGTACGTAGCGTGAACGGGCTCAAGCGAGCGACGGAGCTCCTCCGCGCGGTTCTTTTCGGCTTCGGCCTTGGGGTCGAGGCGGTCGATTTCGTCTAGTATGCGGGCCACTTTGCGTTGGGCATCAGGCGCACCAACGACCATCAGGAGACCCGCGTCGTCCATGGGCACGAGTTCCACTCCGGAGAGCACCTTACCGATGTAGTTGGCCACGTAAGAGGGGGCGCGCTTCGTTTCGTAGTAGAGCAGGGTGCTGCCCGGTTCGGGGTCGACCGACTGACTTTCTTCCGCCACGGCCTGGTGGAACTCGGCGACCGCTTGCTCGACCTCTTCGTGAGCTTCAGGTGCGGCGTAGACGTAGAGGTAGCCGCTCTTTTCGTCGTAGTTGACGATCCCGCGCTTTCCGACGATCTTTTCGATGATGGCGGCGCCGGCCTTCATGCCTGTCCCAAGGTCGTAGACCTTGGTCGTGCGCATCGCCGTGCGCTCGATCTCAACCCGGGTGCGCAGCAGCCCAAGGCGATCGAGCAACCCCTTGGCTTCGACGAGCTCTTCGATGCTCCCCTTGGCGACGAGGGCCTGTGCTGCGGGCACGTAGGTGAAGGAAGCCTCCGGGGCTACCCGCTCGAGGGCCTGCAAGGTGGGTTTGACGTCCGCTTCCCCATCTCCGTCGAGGTAGAAGACGGCGAGGCTCCATTCACGTTTGCGGGCCTCCTCGTCCTGGAGAAGGGTGGCGAGGTCGCCCTCGAGGAGAACGCCAGCCTCCTTGAGAAGTTTCTTGACTTCTGCGATCCGCTCGGGCAGCCCCTTCACGACCAGCGCAGGGGGGTCGTCCAGCTTGGTAATCGTCACTTCGGGGAAGAGCCCCGTCAGCGCTTCGTAAAGCCCCGCGGCCTTGCGAACCGGAAGGACTTCGATCACCGCATTGGGGATTTCGACCTTGTCCTGGGGTGTAAGACCGCCCTGGGCCACGATGCGGCTCACAACGGGATGGGGAGCGACGACGATGATGCGGCCGTCCACGAAGGCGTTGTCGATGTTGTCGCCGTACGTCTTCATGAGCAGGTCCCACACCTCGTTGAAAGGCAGATCGCGGACGTTGAGTTTGAGCGTTCGGTCAGGCACGTCGCGGGAAAGGTAGATGAAGCCTGCACTTTCGGCGGCGGCCCGCAAGGCGGAGTCGAGCTCGACGCCCTTGGGGCCGCTCACGATGGTGACGGGGGTGGTGACCTTGGGGATGTCGCGGGTCGCCGCGGCCTGGGCGAACCCAAGCCCGACGACGGCGAGCGCGATCAGAAGGGGGGCGAACAGTCGTTTCACTTCTTTACCTCCACGGTGTGGCCTTTGGCCGCTAGGAACAGGGACTTGGGCGTGATGTGGGTGATGCGAACTTCGGGGGTTCCGGGAAACGGCCCCGCGAAGGCGACGATTTCTCCATCCCGGGTGGCCACGATGGCGCCGGGCTGTTTGCCAGCGACGAAGGCGACGTAGCGAACCTTCTCTTCTTCGACCCACCTCGCGATCCAGGGTTCTTCAGGCGGAGCGTCGAACTTCGGCAGCGGAACGGTGGGCTGGCTAGGGCGCGGTTCGCTCCGCTTGGCGGGTGCGCGGGCAAGCTGCATGTAGTACGCCATGGGGTCGTTGGCGATCCTGGCTCGCGTGATGGGAATCGAAAAGGTGTTCTTGGGGGTTGCGGGCTCCAGCGGAACCTCTTCGGGAACCGCGGCGCTTTCGGCGGGGTTTTCCGGCTCTTCTTCTGCCGAAACGGCCACCCGCACGCTCGGTTCGTCCTGAGTGATCACGGGCGGAGGGGCAGGGATCGTCGTCGCCGCGGCCGGCGTTTCCTGCGGGAGCAGGAAGTACCCGGCAGCCCCAAGCGCGACCAGGGCGGCGAGGATCACCAGCGTGATGGGCGACAAGCGGCGCGGCGAGGCGTCCTGCGGCACCTTCGCCCGCTTTTTTCTACTGCGCGATGGAAGCCTGCGGGCCATCCTGCACCTCCTTGCTGGGGGAAACGGGTACGAGGACGCGAACCTGGGTTCGGACCCCCTTGCTGTTTGCCGTAAAGGTGGCGCCGGGGACGATCAGGTAAACGGGTGCGCGCTCGAGGCTTGCCAAGAAGTCGTAGACGGCGCTCGGCTTCCCCTCGAGGGCGACATCGAACTGCATGAAGCCCAAAGCGTTGGTCGCCTCGGTTTCTTGGGGTATCGGCTGAATCTGCTCGAAGGTCAAACCTAAGCGATCGGCGAGCGACTTCAAGCCCGCCATCGCCTCCCCGTAGGTAAGCGTGGAGGGAACGAGCTTGTCGGTAATGGCCTCGATCCGGCGGGTTACGCGCTCGATCTCGTCTTCAAGGCGCGGGATCTGCGCGGCAAGCTCGCGGGTGGTGATCAGGGTTTGCTGGCGGCTCTCGAGGCGGCCCTGCAACTCCGTGAGCTCGCGTGCGCCTGGATCGTAGTAGAGTGCCCAGAAAGCCCCAAGCAGGGTGAGGGCTAGAACGACGCCCAGGGTGATGTAACTGCTTTTCGACTTCTTCACCGCGCCACCTCCAGCGAAACCGTGGTGCCGTAAAGCGTTCGGGAGGCCACCTTTTGCTTGAGCACGGGCGCCGGGGTGACCTTGGGGTAGCGAAGCTCGAGCGCTTTCAGGGCCGCGAAGACCGCCTCTGCTTTCGGGCTCGTTATGACGACGGTGGCGGTGGGGGCTCCCCTGGCGGGGGTGCTAAGGGCCACCTGCGACACCGCAACCCCGTGTTCGCCGAGGAGGCCGAAGAGCTCGTCGAGGCGCTGCGACCAACGCCCCTTTCCGAAGAGGGCGTCTTCTAGGGTGCTCGCAAGCATGAGCTTGTGGTCGAGCTCGTTCTTGAGTTGCGCGGCCCGATCGGCGTCGGGTTTGATCTCCGTGATCTGGGCTTCGACGTCGTGGATGGCGCGGGTTAACTCGGCCTTTTTAGACTCCAAGTTCACGGCGCCCAAGGCCATAACGAGTAGTGCAGCCACGACCGGGGCTGCCGCGATAGGGGGAATGCGGCGGCCCTCGAGCTCCTCTTCGAGCCCGGGTGTCCACAGATTGCCCTTCAGTCCGGCATAGACGACGTCGAGTGCCGTGCCCGCGGCGAGCACAAAGTCCCCTAAGGCAACTTGCTCGTCGTCTTCAGGATAGAGAACGCTGAAGCCGGACTCGCCAAGCGGGGTTGCGATGGCGCCGTACAGAGTCTTGTCGTCCAGGGAGATGACGATCGCGGGGCTTTGCCCTTGTTCGCCACCACTTTGTGCGAGTTCGTAGTAAACGTTTTCGATGCCGCCGATGACCTCGTCCAGGGCATCCGGAAGCTCGCTGTGGGTGATGAGCTCGACGTCCTCCTGCCGTCGCCCCAGATAGGTCAAACGACCTTGGTGCACCCCCACGAAGATGGCTGGATATTTGTCAAGTTCGGGTTCCCGAACGATCCAGGGCCGTGGAAGCGCCTGATACCAGGGCTCCACACGGCGAATCCGAACCCGATGTTTGCGCGCGGCCCGGTAAAGCTCACGTAGGTGCTCCTTGCGGGAAAAGGCGACGTAGAGATCCCCCTTATGGATCCCGCCCTGCTCCACGAAGGTGAGCACGTAGTCGTCGAGCGGCTTGTTCAGCAACCGCTGCAAGCGCAGCCTTAGTGCGCTTGGGGACCGGCCTCGCTCACCCGGTACGTCTTGCAGCGTCTGGGTGTCCACGAAAGGAGGAAGCAGGGCCACGCTTGCGTGGGTGCGGGGTGGCGGCTTGATCTCCTGAAGCACCTGGGCAAGGGCCTCCCAGGCGGCTTCGGGCGGGCCCTCGACCGCGCGCTGGGCCATGCGGACGGGGCTTCCGGATTCCAGAAGCACCGCTCGCACCGAGCGCGGGCCGAGTTCGATGCCCAAGTGGATGGCGTCGTTCTTCTTCATACGCCGCGAGTGTAGGACAGCGCGGCGAAGGAATGGGCGCGTTTTTTGTGCCTTATTCGAGTGACGCTGCGATCACTTCTTCTGGCGTGGTCAAGCCATTGAGGACCTTCAGGTAACCGTCCTTGCGCAGCGTCCGCATGCCGCGCGCGATTGCCCGATCGCTCAACAACGTGGTGTCCTCGCCCAGGGCGATGGCCTGGGCGATCTCCCGGTCGACCACGAAAAACTCGTGAATGGCGGTGCGGCCCTTGTACCCCGTGTTGCGACAGTGCGGGCAGCCCCGGCCCTTGGTGATCTTTGCTGGGTCGACCTTGGTGCCCAGTTCCTGCTCCATGACCCGCGCGTAGCGCTCCGCCTCGGGATGGGGCGCACGACAACGGGGGCAAACCTTTCGCACCAAGCGCTGCGCGAGTACGGCCCGCAGCGAAGAGCTGAGGTTGAAGCGCTCGACCCCCAGTTTTTCAAGGCGGCTGACCGCCTCTACGGCGTCGTTGGTGTGCAGGGTACCGAAGACGAGGTGGCCGGTAAGCGCGGCCTCGATGGCGATGCTGGCCGTTTCGGGGTCGCGGATCTCGCCCACGTAGATCACGTCGGGGTCCTGGCGGAGGAAGCTCCGCAGCGCGACCGCAAAGGTATATCCCGCAGCTTCGTTGACCTGCGTTTGCACGACCCCGGGGATTTGGTACTCCACGGGGTCTTCCACCGAGATCGTCTTCCTCTCGTCGGTGGCGATTTCGTTGACGATGGCCGCCAACGTAGTCGACTTTCCCGAACCTGTGGGGCCGGTTACGAGGATCAGGCCGTTCGCCGCGCTGGCCGCTTTCTCGAACTGCTCGAGGACGTCAGGTAGAAAGCCGAGGTCCTCGAGCTTGGGAATCTCGTCCTCGCGCGGCAGCAGGCGCATGACCACCTGCTGCGACTCCCCGGCCTTATGACCCACCTTGACGGGGCCGGTGTTGACGCGCAAGTTGACTTCGTGCTCCCCGTCGCGGAACGTGATCCTCCCGTCTTGGGGGATGCGGCGCTCTGCGATGTCCATGTCCGCCATGATCATGATCCGAGTAATGACCTCCGGAGCCAGGTTCGGCGGAACGTTTTCGTCGATAACCGCGAGCCTGCCATCGATCCGCATGCGGACCCGGAGAGTATCACCCGTGGGTTCGATGTGGATGTCCGAGGCCCCGTGGAGGATCGCATTACGAATCAGGCCGTTGACGTATGCGGCGATGGGCCCCTCGTCCGTCTGGGGCTTGGGCGTCCCGGCGGGAGTTTCTTTCTGTTGCTTGCGGGTTTCCGAATACTGGCGCAACTGCTCGGTCGTTACGTTGCGCATGCGGTGCTGCTCGATTAGGCGCTTCAAGGCCGATGGCGTCGTCACGGCAGGCTTGAGGCGCCGATTTTCCCGCGACAATACCTGGCGAACCTCGTTGAGCGATTGCAAGTCGCCGGGCGTGGCGGTGAGAACCCATAGCTCGTTGCCTTCGAGCCTGAACGGAAAGACATTGAAGGACGAGATCAGGGTGTTGGGAAGCAAGCCGATGACGCGTTGATCGGGAGGCGTTTCGTCGGGGTTGACGAAGGGCATCCCGTACATTTGCGCGAGTGCGCGGTAGCGAAGCTCCTCCGGCACGTCCCCGGACTGGAGGATCTCCTCCGGGGACTTTCCGGTCAAGGATTCTGCTACCTCATCGGGAAGGCCGAGCTCGCGAAGGATACCGATTAGCTTCGTAGCCCGGGACGAGGGATTGCGCCGAAAGGTCTGCACGCGGCCATTCTAGTTAGCCGGCCGGCGGCATTGGGAGGAAAAAGTGTGCGGGCCCCCGAAGGGGCCCGCCGCTAACGAAGGACCACCTCTCCGGTTCGCGTTAGGTCGCGAACCTGGAGGCCGACCAGGCGGCCCTCGTCGATACGGTCAAGCCGCTCGCGCAGGTAGTTGGCCACCCACTTGAGCAGCTCGGCCTCGGCCTTAGGGTCCAGGCCGCCGCTAACGGCCGTTGCACCCTTGGCCACGTCCTCCTTGGAAGAGCCCATTTGCTCCCAGAGCTCCTCCGCGGAGGCGTCGTTGAGGCCCTCGATGCCTACGGCTTCTTCCTCCGCCTGTACGGCGAGGTCGAAGTCCTCGAGGACCTTACCATCGAGCAGCGCAAGTCGCTGTTCGACGTGCCGGAGGAGCGCCGCCACCTCGCGACGGGTGGTGGGCGCCGCGTAGATGCCCACGCTTTCGAGCTGCTCGCGGACGCCCTCCGAGATCATGCTCTGGGAAGACGAGACGTAGACCGACTCGCCGTCGTTGATCTCCCGGAGCTCCTCGACCACGAGGCCGTCGAGGGCCCGCACACCCGCCCGCGTGAGCGGGTCGGGCTCGTTCCACTTCGGCGCCTGGTCGATCCGGTCCGCAGGATCGACCCGCATCTCCCGGCCGCGCAGATCGCGCAGCCCGGCGGGGCGGCTCTTGGGGGCCACCCCCCCGTCTTTGTTGCGGCGCTGGACCTGAACGCCACGCACCGCGCGCAGAAGCGCCGCGAGCACGGTGGGGTCCAGCTTGGACGCCTCGGGGACGTAGCCCCGATCGGCCCAGGCGACGAGAGTCGCCCAGACCAGCCGGCCGTTGCGGGTACCTTCCCGCAACAGCCCACGCAGGCGCTCGAGCACCTGCTCGGGGGTCTTGAATCCCCCGGTTTGCCCCTCCCTGAGGAGGGCTTCCACTTCTCTGCTCTTCAACGCTTGCATCATCTTCCTCCCACCCCGACGGGTGAATTGTCGGCACAACCGGGGTGGGCTTCCTGCCCCCTCCGGCGCGCCGGCGCCGTCGGGGGCACTTTTACGCTAGCAGGTCGGTCATGCCCCTAGGGCGCGTTTTAGGGTCATCTCGCCGTAGGTTTCTCCGCCGGTCTTGCGGTCCCACTTTTCTCGCATCAGGCCAGAACGGCGGAAGAGGCGATCCATTTGCGCCAAGTCCCCCCCGGTGAATACGGCCAGGGCGTTACAGAACGCCAGGTCCGCCTCCGACTGGCTGGCGTAGCCCAGCTCCTGCCAGCGACCTTCCCAAAGGGCGCGGTTCCGCTCCCCGTGCTTGCTTCTGAACATGCGCTCGAGCACCACCTGATCATCGGCCGGCTCGTAGGTGCTGGTTAGAGACCTGCTGCTGGGCGGCTTCCGTTCCTGGGGTGGGTCGAGATAGGTTTGGTACAGCCACGCCAGGGCGTCGGGATCGGCGTTGATGGTGTGGGGTGCACCGGGGACGACCGCGCCCGTGAAGGTAAAAAAACGATCCTTTTCGTATACCTCGACTGGGCCTCGCCGCCGCCGTTCGCCCGGGATCTCCCCGCGCAAAAAAATATGAAGCCCGCGGCCGCTAGGGGAGACCTCGGCAAAGGAACCAAGGCGCACGACGATCTCCTCGGCCCAGGCGTCCAGCCTCCCGGTCTCGGGGTCACGTACGCCGTCGAGGTCTACGCCCACGATGCCGTCGCCCGCGAAGACGAAGCCGATGCCGTCGAAACCACCCCGCTGCGCCACAAAGACGGCGTGGGCGTAGCTGGACCAACTGTCCGGGTTGGTGCTGCTTGCCAGCACGCGCCCCTTCAAGGTGGCGCGGTATGGCACCTTCGTAGGCTTCTTGCTGGACTCGCGGTGTTGCAGTTTCCAGACCACCCATCTACGCAATCTGCGTAGTTCCTCAGGCACAACGGGGGGCGGAGAGAATCGGGCTTCGGCGCTCACGCCACTACCCTAGCGCTCGGTCACGCGGGAATGGGCGCCTCTTCGTGCTGAATCACCATTCCGTAGAGCGCTAGACCAGTTGCGTCCAGTAAGTCCTCCTGCAAGCTGCCCGGCAGGCCGAAACGATTTTCGATGACAGCACGAACGTCCGAGCGCGAAGGGCGCCGTAGGCCAGTCAGCTTGTGGAGCCAAGTACGCTCCCCCTTGTGGCCGCTGTAGTACCCCACGGGTTCGAGCAGGGGCACCCCCCTTTCGATTACCATCTGCCGGATCCGCACGTAGGTCAGGTTGAGCGCGGCCATGTCGTAGAGGTGCTGCGCGCCCTCGGGCGTGCGGGCCTTGTTGCGGGAGCCCTTCGTAAGGAGGCCCTTGAGCACCGGGCGCTCGAGGACGACGAGCGAGGCCTCCTCGATCCAGTCACCAAGCTGAGTCAAGTTCTTCACAGGAAGCACGCGGCTTTTGTAGACCCGCGGGCGCGGATGGGTCTGAAGGGCAGCCAGCCCAATCTTTTTGCTGCCAGGGTCGATACCGAGGATCATGGACTACCTCCAAGTCGAACACCCCCTCAGACCGAGGGGGTGTTGGCTTAGCTGCTTAAGGGGGTTAGAAGATCTGGGCCGTAAGCGAGAGCTCGGGGACTTCGTAGAGGAAACGGAAGAGCACGCGCGTGTAATCGGAGCCGTCCGGCCCCTGAGTCGTGCAAGTCGCGGTGCGGTTGGGTGCGATCGTTAGGTCGGGATTGGAGCGGATGGTGAAGCCGAGCGCCAGCGTTCCACTCAGAACGGCGTCCCGTTGTTCCGTGCTAAGTTCGGTCGCAAAGTCCAACTCGAGAGGGGTGCTTGCGGTCAGGTCCCACGTGATCTCGTCACCGAGGGGGTTTTGCCACAGGGTATCGGGCGGCCCCAGGTAGGCCTGGACTTGCAAGCGCCCTGCGGTAAGATCTGCGCAAGCTAAGTCGAGGCGCGCTTGAGCTTTCAGGTTGAGCGTCAACTTCGAAGGGCGCAGCAGCGTTTGAGGCGCATCGTATTCGAAGATCATGCCCCGCTGGTCCGGTAACTGGCCGTCAAGTGAAAGCGTCATGCTATCGACCAGCGTGGGGACGTACTGCTCGAAGACGGCCTCTTGCTGAACAGGTTCCCCAATGATGGGGAAGGTCTGTTCGTTAAGCGAGCAAGAGGCAAAAAGCCCGGCGAGCAGCGCGAGCAAGAGAATCCATCGACGCTTCATCGTTCCTCCTTTGGTTCAAGTCTGGGGGTCGTCCTCGACCTCGATGAGTTCGCGATCCCAGTTCGGGCCGCCTAGGTGCCGGAGTAAGAACTGCGTTCCACGCAAGGAGAGCATCACGAGCTGGCGGAACCCCTCACGCAAGTCCGCATCGCGGTAGCCATACGCCCGAGCTTTGTAAACGAGCAAGGCGGCGCGGTAGGCAAGGTGAGCGCGCTGGACGTTGGAAGCCATTACAGCGAGTCGGTTGCCCACATCCTCGTTCTCGAGGGCGGCAGTAGCGGCCCGGTCGAAGAGCTCGTGGAAGGTGCGCGGGTTCGAAACGTCATACTCCCGGTCGCTAAGGCGCACTTTGGTGGGGGGCGGTTTCTTGAGGGAGGCGTTGGCCAGGTGCTCCTTTGCCCAGTTTTCGAAACCGGGGCCGGGCATGCCTTGGGCCAGCCATTCGAGCAACATGGCTTCCCACGTGGCGGGGAGTTTCTCGCTCATAAGCTCATGATGCAACATTCCCACACTACGCTGGCGGTTTAAACCGAACCGCTGACTGGCAATGCGGGAAACCCCTTTGTTGCGGTTAAGCTCGGATTCTACAATGAAGGCAGGTCGCGACGGCCCCGCGGCCTGGGTTCTTGACAAGATGCACGCACCGGGGTGGCCCGCCCTGGTGCGCAGGAAGATAGAAGCCCCGTGGGCGGGGGCAGGTCTTTTCGGAGGCCTGCCCCTGCCCCGGGGACAGGCCTCCTTCGGGAGGTAAGGAATGATTTTTCCTGCTGCAAACGTTGCTGAGGCTCGCGAGCTCGTTGACGCTCGCGAGGCCGTCTATCTGGGCGCCGTCTCTTCGGAGGCGGCGCATGAGGTTCTCCTCGAAAGGGGAGAGGACTTCGCCCTCGAGGGGCGCCCCGCTCCCGAGGACGAGGTGTGGGTGCGCGGACGCACCCGTGATGGGCGCGCGTACTACGCGCGCTACATTGTGCGGTAGGGCCGTTGACCCCCTGGCAAAAGCCAGGGGGTCTACCTTTTGGTTTCCGTCGATGACGACCTACGCCGCCTCATCTTCCACCAGCAGGCGCCGCAACTCTCCGTAGAGGGCCCGCTGCTCCTCCGGCGTCTTCCCGTAACCGCCGTGCTTGGTGATGATCCGGGCTGCCGCCGCCCCCTTGCCTTGCTTCTTGAGCCTCGCCACGAGCTGGTTGATCAGTTCGATGGGGTCGACCTTGGCCGCTGCCGTGGCCCGGGAGTCCTCCGCCCGGACGCTGTCCGCGGTGGGTTTGGGCTTCGCCTCCGGGGGGCGCACCGCCGCGGGCCTGCGCCCCTGCGACGCGGGCGCGCGCTCGCTCGCGGCCAGGTCCTCCTCGGTGGGCTCGGTTACGATCCGCCCCTTGAGCTTCTTCGGGGGTCGGTACTTGCCGTCCTTGCCCTTGCTCACCCATACCGGCTCGAGGTCGCGCACGTGCCGGCCGACCCCGAAGTTCTCGGCGACCCGCCGGAAGGCCTTGGTGTAGGCACCGGAAAGCGTGGACCACTCGCCCACGTTCTCTTTGGTGACGCCCAGCACCGTGAGGCGGCAACGCACCTTGAAATCGTCGGGCCCGAGCTGGACGTGCTCGTACTCGGCGCGCCAGTTCTCGACCCCGACCACTTCGTCGAGGCGCTCCTCGATGCGCCAGCGCTCGACGTAGGGGGCAATCTGGGCCCGGGTCTTGTCCTTCCTCTCCTGCACGGGCACCCAGGAGATTGCGTCGTCGGGGAAGGGCTCCTTGAGTCGCTTCCTCACTTCGTTCCAGTCCACGTTCACCTCCAATGGAAAGGCCGGCCCTTCTGGGCCGGCCTCACGTCTTGCCTTCCTTTCTCAGTAGAGCGTCACCGCAGGGCGGCCGCAGCCGGCGAACTGCGCCGTAGCCAGGAGCGTGCCGTCCGTGGCCACGAAGTGCACGCCCCCGCTGTCGAAGCCGTAGCGCCCCTGGCTGCTCGCGCAGGCGCGCGACCAGTGCAGCGGGTCGCCCGGGACGGCCTCCATGTGGAAGTCGATCTGGAGCGGCGTGCTGCCGTCGGTACCGTAGGTCCACTTGTAGAGGACGTCGGGCAGTGGCGTGACCGTGCCGCCTAGCCAGGGGTCCTGCGGGTCGTCGGCGTCGTAGCGGAAGTGGTCGGTGTCGAAGTTGCCGTACGCGCTGTCCGGCGCGATCCCCACGACCTTCGTCTGCGAGTCGGTGCCGAGGAATCCCGCCATGAGGACGCCGTAGGCCGTGTACCCGAAGGACGCGGTCGGGGCGCTGGGCGCGGCGAGGTAGGGAACCGTCACGGCGCTCACGACCCGGCCCAGCGTGTTGCTATCGGCCATCGTCACCTGGAGCGGGGCAGGGGAGAGCGCCGAGGGGACCACCCAGAAACCGGTGTCGGCCGGGTCGCTGTCCCAGCGGTCGCCGCTGTCGATCGCCCCCGTCACGGCGTAGCCGTACGCGCCGCTAGTGCCGCCACAAGAGAGCTCGTAGCCGCGGAAGGGCAACCCGTCGCCGTCCTGGTCCCCTTCGAGCAGCACGTCGACGGTGCAGCCATCCTGGCCCAGGGCCGCCAGGTCGAACCCGAGCGCTTCGACGATCCCCGCGGTGGCCACGTCGATCCCGAGGTCGGTGTAGGCGTGGGCGCCGCTCGCGGCGGTGAGGATCAGCCCGGCCTGGCCGACCGTGATCTCGACGAGGCGTTCGCCCAGGAAGGCCTGCAACTCCACGTCGTTCATCGAGACCGTCGGGACCTCGACCGGGGGCGGGGTGACGCTCGACCCGTCCGTCCCGCCCGTGCCGCCATCGACGCCGGCGGTGCCGCCGCACCCGGCGAGCAAGAGGGCCGTGAGTACCGAGAACACCAGGAAACCGAAAACGTATCGCTTCATGATCCCTCCTTCGTCTGGTTGCTGCCTAGAAGAACGTTTCGACCTCGTACTGGCCGCAACCCTGGATCGTCACCAGGGCCACGGCGTTGCCGCTCGGGTCCAGGTAGTAGACCTTGCCCGCCGTGAGGCCAGCGGTCAACCCGCCGTTTTCCGAACAACTCGGATCGAGGAGCAAGGGGCTGGCGGCCGGGACGACCGGCATCAGCTCGACCGGGCCGTAGGCGGTCGCACCCTCCGAGATCCCGAAGGTCAGCCTCCCCGAGGGGAGCACCCAGTATGTGTTGCCCGCTCCGGTGGGGGCCGCGGGCTCGAGCGTCGCCTGCACGGGCCCCCAGTCCGCCGAGTAACCCAGTTCCACCCGCCCCACCTGCTGGCCCTGCTGCTCCACGTCGACCAGCATGGACGGCAGGTATTCGATGGCGAGCGGCGACTGCGTCCAGGAGACCCGCGTGATCTCGGAGATCCCCCAGCGCGCCACCTCGTCCCCCTCGGGAGCCGTGACCTGGAGGATCAGCGGACCCCCCTCGGCGGCGGCATCGAAACTCTGACTGACGACGTTGGCGTCGTAGTCCCCGGAGAGCTCGCCCAGCCCCGCGGCGCCGCTCAGTGCGAAGTATGCCCCGCTGGGAAGCTGGCCGCTGAGGTCGTAGGTTCGGATGGCCCAGGCGTAGCCGTCCCCGTCCCCGTCGCCGCTTCGCAAGGTCATCACCGTTCCTTGCGGCGGTAGGGCAGGGGAAGGCTCCACCCCCAAGATCCCGAGCCAGGTCACGGTATGGCGCTCCAGCGTGAACGCCCCGAAGTCGACGGGTGGGTAGTAGTCCGGTGTTCCCACCGTGGCCATCACCGCAAGTCCGTACTGCATCGTGGCCAGGGCGAGGGCCCGTTCGGCATAGGGGCGCACGTTGGCGTAGGGGTCGGCGCCCGCGGCCGAGTCCGTGCCGGTGGTGTCGGAAGGGGTACCGCAGCCCGAAAGGGCTGCGGCGAGCAGCGTGAGGACCAGCATCGAGGTCAGCGCACGTCGTTTCATCGCATCTCCTTTCATCTACAGGCCTTCTCCTGGCCCTTCCTCCCTTCGTAGCTGAACCGGTCGACGACCTCCCCGTTCCGCCACAGCAGGACGGTGTCGCCCTTGTTGCTGAGCTCGGGCCGCCCCTCGATGCGAATGGCGAGCGTGCCCGGCGTGGCCTGGCCGCTCAGGGGGATGCGCAACCCGTCGTCGTCGCCCACCTCCCAGCCGTCGAGGTCCACCGCCCGGGTGACCTCGAGCCAGATCTCCTCGCGGCCGGCGTCGGGGCCTGCGGGGTTGTAGACCGCGCACTTGATCCGTACCGGGAGCCCCTGGGCCTCCTGCTCGGTCTGGGCGTAGGCGGCCCACACCCCCAGGAGCTCCTCGCGGGCCTTCGCCTGGGCGGCGTCGTAGTAGGGGAGGTAGCGGTCGTGGTCGAGGACGAAGACCTCGGCCCAGCCGCTCGCCACCAGCTCGTAGTTGAGCGAAGTGTAGGCGCGGCCGTCCTTCGAGATCCAGGCCGCGGTGCCCGGCTGGTAGTCCACATAGACGTAGGCGAGCGTGCGCCCGTAGCGGTCGATGCCCACGCGCTCGAGGTAGACCCGGTAGCCCCCGCGGTCGAGGAGCCCTTCGAGGGCTGCCTTGGCCTTCTTCCCCAGCTCGATCTCCAGCGGGTCCGAGGTCCGCTGGTTGTCGCTGCTCTCGGGGGTGTCGATCATCACCAGCCGCACCTTCTCCTGGCTGGCGACCTCGATGGTGTCGCCGTCGTAGACGTAGGTGACCGGGTAGGGTCCCTCGAGGGCGCCGGCGATCAGGATGCTGGGCGGGGCCGCCTGGCTACACGCGCTGAGCGTGAGCAGGAAGGCGAAGACGAAGAACAGGTTTCGCATCATCTCCTCCAAGGATAGAGTCCAAGAAGCCGGGGTTTGGGTCATCCTTCAGAACTGTTACGGGGTGCAGTAGGGGCGGCAGGTCGAAGCGCTGCCGCCCTGTCTGAGGTGTGGGGTGCTAGGAGGCTGCACGCTCCACACCTGCGCGGCGTGATGCCCTTGTCGCGACCTGCCAGTGCAGGTCGGCGAGCGCGTCTTCTTTGGTCGGTCCCGCGCCGACATACATGATGTGGTCGTCGTAGAGCGCGTTCGCGCACCATCCACCGCTGGGGTGTCGTTCGTAACCTACCCGGAAGCCCCGCGCCTGTATTTCTGCGAGTTTCTGGCTGCCTTCGAGGCTCATGTCGCCTCCTTTCGCTAGAAGCTGCCTAGCCCTGAGCATGGACCTGGCGCGTGGGGGTTTGCGCAGCGCGCTTGAAGGCCTCCTTGGCCTGTTCGGCCCAGGCCGCATCTGGAGCTTCGAACCAGGTGAAGCCCGCCAGCGCATCGCTGATGCCCATGCCCCCAAGATCCAGCAACAGCTCGGCGTTCACTTCGGAAACGGCCGGGGCTTCACGATCTTCGGTCTTGACGTACAGCATCAGCGTGTAGGGCTTGGGATACTCGATCGCAGCCCAGTTGGAGATCCCTTGGGTCAGCTTGGGAAGCGCCTCCCGGCCGAGGCCATGAAAGACGACCTCCAACCGGCCGCCCACGGCGTTCACTCCGATGCTGCGCGCACCCAGCGCACGGGCGCGCTGGAGCAAGGCCTTGGGGCCACTTTCGTTCATTCCTCCTTTGCCCAGGACCAGCCGCAGGCGCGGCACCCAGTTGTCGATCTGCTGCTTAGTCGCCATACAAAGCCCTCCATCTCCCCGTGGGGAAGAGTCTTGGGTCGCGGGCGTCGGAGACCCCCACGACGCTGAACGTCTCTACAACCCGGGCCAGCTTGGCCTCGAGTTCCGGGTCGGCGCCCTCGAGCGCCTTGCCCAGGGCGAGGCTTCGCCACGGCGTCAAAGGGCGCCGGCTGAGCATCCGAAGCGTGTCGGCCCATGGGCGCATGGCCTCGAGGTCTTCCTCGGTGAGCAGCCCGGCCGGCGTAGCTGAAAGCCGCTGGCCCTCCTTCGCGCGCAAGGTCACGCCAAGTTCACCCAGGCGGATCAACACACTAGCGAGCGAAGCGTCCATTAGAACGGCGCCCCCACGACGAGGTAACGCGTCCTTGCCGCAATCCAGGCATCTTCGATGGGGGAGGTCAACCCCAAGCCTGGCTGGTTCGGCAACGGCCCACTCGAGCTCGCCTCGTTGGGGGCGAACTCGAGTAACCCGAGTTCCCGCCGGACGAACGCACCACCCAGGTACGCACCCACGAATAGCGGTCGTAGCCGCGGCGCCGGTTCCCATCCATGAGCATCCAGCATGCGCACCTTCAGCGCGCATCGCGGCCGCCCGCCATCACCCAGCAACGCAACCTCGACTCCATCGAGGAGCCCAAGCCGCACTTCGAGACGCCCGGACTCGGCCATGGTGGAAATCCGGGTATAGGTACCGGGCTCCGCAACGATGCAGGCCCCGTCCGAATCGAGAAGAACGTAGCTCGAATCCTCTACCTCAACGGAGGGCGCCGTGTTCCCCATGGCATTATGGTACAACCGTAACGGAACGA
Source organism: Oceanithermus profundus DSM 14977 (assembly GCF_000183745.1). Classification (NCBI taxonomy): domain Bacteria; kingdom Thermotogati; phylum Deinococcota; class Deinococci; order Thermales; family Thermaceae; genus Oceanithermus; species Oceanithermus profundus. Next base: position 126,295 of record NC_014753.1, read on the forward strand.
AAACGTTACGTAGAGGGGCAAGCACCGCTGCGAAACCCATAGATCGAGGTTAGGAGACAAGCGGGGTGGGATGGGTGCGAAAAGTGTAGGGCTGAACCAAGCTACTCCACCCCGTACTTGAGCGCCATGTTCCTGCGCAGCGCCTCGTTCTTGGCGGCCTCGAGAAGGTGGAGGTAGGCCTTCCTGCGCCCCAGGGCGATCGCGAGGTAGGCGCGGTAGCGCGCGAGGCTACGGGCAATGCTCTTGTGCAGGCTGTCCTGGCGGATCCTGGCCTCACGCTCCTTCTCGGTCATTTTCTCCTGGCGCAAGGTCAGGTAGAGGCGGGCTTCGGTAACTTCGAGGTCGTGCGCGTAGGCCTCCTTCAGCGCACTCCAGCGCCCGATCTTTTCTTCAAGGAAAGCCAGGTAGGCACCGAAGCGGGTGATCACCTCGGCAAGCTGCTCGCCCGAGAGCTGCGTCATCTTCAGGTCGAAGGGGGGTTCGGGTACGGCCTGGAGCTCGGCCAGGGCGCGCTGGTAAACCTCCCGAGGGTCGTACTCGGGGACGGCGCTGTCCTCGAGCAAGCCGTCTATGTCGGGCAACAACTCGTTGTCGTGCATAACTCCTCCTTTCTCGCGAGGGGCAGGGAAAACCCGCCCAACCCCTTCATCGAAATCGCTAGGCTGAAAACGAGCCTGCAAGGGCTCGCGGACGTTGATAAGGAAGGCATCCCCCGGCCTGGAACAGGGGACCCGACCCGGGGTCAAGCAACTGTGTTTGGCCTCCGGGGTGGGTACCCGTGGGCCGTGGAGGAAAGGATGAAGAACCGGATCGGACGGTTCGGACGTGGCGGCCGGGCATCCCGCCGCCACGAAGACAAGGCCGCCGAGATTCGGCGGCGAATCGAGATCTTTGCCGCGGCGACTGGAGTCGCGGTGGAGACGTTAGAGGACCTCGTGTGGGAGGTCCTCGATTGGTTTCGCGTCCATGACGCGAAGGTCAGGCTCGAGGGCACTCGGGCCATCTACACCGGCAACGTCAAGGACCAGCCTTGGAAGGCGGTCTTCGATGTGGTCGGCGCCTACGGGCTCTCCCCGCAGGGTGTGAAGAAAGTGCTCGAGGAGCACCTGCGGGGAGAGCGTGACCAGCTCCCCCGGGGTATGCGGCTCTACCCTGTGACCGCCTACCCCATGGAGCGTTGAATGAGGGGCCCCTACGGGCCCCTCTTCTTTTTGGTCGCCAGGCTAGGCGCTGTTCCGCTCCTTGCAAACCCGCTCGGCGATCTTGACCATCTCGTCCTCGTTGCCCCTGGGGATGCGGATCCCTCCGTGTTCACGCACCTTCTTTTCGAGGGCACCGCTCGTTTCACCCGAGATGCCGTGGAAGATCCAGTCGACCTCGGACTCGTCGCAGCGGATGAACCACACCCCCACGGCGAGGGCGTCCTCCATCTTCGAAAGGGAGACGCGCAGGAGGGGAAGGTTGAACTCCTTCTTGTAGACCTCCGTCTTCTTGAGGGGAAACGCCAGCACGAAGCCGGGGGTGGGCTCGTCGAGGCGGTCCAGGTCCATCAGGAAAGGGTTCACGTCGGGCACGTAGTAGGCCGGCGTGTGCCCCTTCCTTGCGCTGGGGTGGGCGAAGGTGAAGACCAGCAGCTCGAGCCCGTACCAGGCCACGATCTGCTCGTCGACCTCGAGGTCGTACTTGGACTTCGGCGCGGGGAGCCTCCCTGCGCTTTCGTAGCCGAAGAGCGCGGCCAGCCGTTCGAGCATCTCCTCCTCGTCCACCTCGAAGGTCTCTCGCAACAGGCGCATGGCTTCGAGGTAGCGCACCTCGTGGTGCAGCCGCGCGGCCACGGCCCCCATGTCGATGAAATCGTCCTTCTCCTTGTCCATTGGAATCGCCCGTTCGTTCGAAGTTACACCAGGTCTCGTGCGGAAGAGGGTCGTTCGTTCCGCGAAGGCGGTTCCCGAAAAGGAACAACCCTGGCGCTGGCCAGGGCCTTCGCGAGCGGCCTCCGGTTCACGGGTTACCTTCCTTGAGGTTCTCGACGTAGGCCTCGACCGCCTCGAGGCCCTGGGGTTCGAGGCGGATCATCTCCCAGGCGGTCTGGTCACCGAAGACCGGCGCCGGCGTCTTCATCCAGGCGCGGACGGCCTCGGGCGAGCCGTAGAGGGTCTGGAGGTCGGCGATGATGCGCTCGATCGCCGCGGCCCGTGCCTGCGCCTTCGGCGCGTCGGGGTGCTGATAGAGGAGCTGCCGGCTCACCCGCGTTGCTTCGGCCACCTGCTTGAGGGGGATCCCCAGGTAGTCGGCGATGCGTCGGGTGTCGTAGCGCCCGCGCTTGCTGCGCAGTTCCTTCACCGGGGTCAGCACGACCTAGTCACTCCCTTGCCATTACCTTACTACGGTCCGATTGCCTACTGTCGCGTGGTATAATTATTACGGAAACATAAGCAAGGGGGGATGTCGATGTCGGATAAGGGCATGCCGCTTCCGGAGTTTCTGGCCAATCTCGTGGGCGGCAACGTTGAGGTTGCCCAGAGCAAAGATGGTAAGGCTACTACGATACGAGGTGAGGTCGTCCCTGGGGTACCCATCGACGTCACGATGCGCCCATCGAGTTCTACGGGGAGCACCATAGACGTGAACATTGATGGTACCCGGATCTCTCACGTTACGGACGATCCCAAGCTCGACTAGCGCCCCGCCAGCGCTCGACCTCTCGCTGCGACCCGGCAACCATGCCGGGTCGCGAGTCATGGGTACCCCCTTGGCTGGTTTGCCGAAGAGCGGGATCTCGAGTAGCGCCCTCCAGCGCATGCTTCGCGGGGAAGGCAGCAGCCGCGTGCTGCCCACCTGTACCTTGACCCTGTAGGTGCCGGGCTGATTCGGGTAATTCGTCGCAAGGGACAACAACACCAAGGAGGTCGAATCCGCCGTATCCGCTATGCTGGCACCGGGGTCACGCCGCTCCGCTTTGGCGCCCGCGCGCCCCCGGCGTCCGTTTGCGCCGGCGAGGTTCAAACGCCCGATCCAGGACCAGATGAAGCCACTGCGCAACGAAGTATCCCGCAAGCCCCGCGCCCCCGACAGGGGAGAGGAGCCATTTAGTTGTGGTCAACGGCTCGAGGGTCGTTCCCATCCCGGGAAGGAGGGACAAACCATAGAGAACCCCCTCGAGGATAAGGACTAAGTACAAGATACGCGTGATCGGACCAACCACCCAGGTGTGCGACAGGCCCCGGTGACGGAAGAGCCGGCCGTAAGGAATCCAGAGGAGCCGGAGCCACCCCCAAAGCCGCGCGGGCCGGGGCGTGTTCTTCCGCTCGGCCAGGTCGAGGTCGGGGGTGATCCACAGCGAGCCCAGCAGGTAGCCGGCGACGAACCCCTCGAGGGTGCCTGGGGGCAGCGCGGCGCTCCCTTCTGGCACTAGCCGGTGGTAGGCGATGACGCCCAGAGCGAGGGCCGTTAGGTTGACGCTTTCGTGGACCGGCCCGCGGGGCAACTCAACCCCCTTGAACCTTAAGGTTCCCCACGGCTTGGATCATGTTGAGTTGCGTAGCCTGCTCGGCGGCACGGCGCCGGGTTCGGCGCCACCAGCGGTAGGGCTCGCTTCTCGCCGCGGCCGCGGGGTCGGCTTTGGGCAGACGGGCACGGGCGAAGAGGAGCATCATGCGCCAGACTGCGGTCAGGTATTCAGGGGCGGCGTAGCGCTCGTGAACGTGGATTCGCAAACCCCGGTCTGTCGTGTAGGAGATCGCGACGGTGCCCCCCGAGGGCCCGACTGCGGTAGCAATGAATCGGCGACTTCCAAGCTGGTGCACCGTGGCCAAGGCCTCGTCCAGACCTTTGGTAATCTCAGCATCTACCAGGAACTCGGCGAAAAGACGGCCCTCGAGGCCACGTGTTCTTCGGTAGTAATCGTCGATCAACCCCACAACCGGGCTGGTGGTGAAGACGGGGTCGTTCGGCGAAGCGAACCACATGGCGTAGCGGCCGGGTTGGGGGAAGGGGGAGAGGGCCAGCGGGAGTTGGTCCATGCGCAGGACCTCGTTCAGGGATAGAGCCTGCTCGACGTTGGGTAGGGGAGTGCGGGCAAGGTAGACTGGCGACCCGATGCGGTGGCTGAGTGGGCGGTACCGCGTCACGGCGAGGAAGTGGCGCGCGGCCGCCTCGTTCGCTTCGGGGTAGAGAAAGACCGGCCAACGCCCGGAGGGACCTTCGACGACGGCATCGATGCGCAGCATTCCGCGATCGAAAAACTCGAGATGCTCCTGGGCAGAAACCCGGAAACCCGGCGCCGTACGCAGGCCCGCCTCGAGGGCGGTGAGCAGGTGGAGTTTGGTCAGGGACTTCGCGTCTTCGTTGAAAGGGATCGGGGGCCAGTCTTGCGGGGCGTTCGTTGCGAGGTGGGAGATGGTGTCGGCAGTCGTTTCGTGCATGGCGGACTCCTCGAAGCGGCAACAGTGTGCCTACACCCTAGCGAAGCTGGGTCTTCGGATGGGGGCCTTTTCCCCGTTTCAGACGCTAGCCGTCAATCGTTGAGGGTTTTGCTAGGGATACTCGCCTGCTCGAGTAGTTCGGTACTCCACCCGTGGGTCCCAGCAGGGCGGGGTGGGGGCAGCCGGGTTTGGGCGCGAAATTCAACGCCCGAGAACTAGTCTATTGTAAATTCCAATACAGTATAATAAATAGTGGAGAAAGCAAAAATGAGGAAAGCAAAACAAAAATTCCGGATTGATATTGGTCCAGTATTCAAGTTGGAGTATGAAGCAGAAGAAGAGGTATTTGGCTGCCCGGATGATAGCGGGCAAAAGCCACCGCGGTTCCAGTTCTTGGCCGTCGTCCTTCAGGTGCTCTTGGTTTTCATCAAGCACACGCGGCTCTTCGGCAGTTGAGCACCCTAGTCCGCAGCAGCGGGCGCACGTTACCCGCACCCGGACCCCGCATCCGCCTTCGCGCTCGATTGCTTGACCGTCTGGCCCGGGCACCGCCACTTCGAGCACGCTCGTACGAGAAGTGCAAGCCCGACCGTGTTCACAGCCACTCGTGGAGACCTCTATGGTCGTGGGGCTCTCGGTCGATATAACGATGTGTATGTTGCTCATGGCCAAACCCTAGGGGCCGTAGCGGTCAGGCGACATAACGCCGGTCTGCCTTGGTGCCCCGAGGCCTGGCCCCACACCCCTGACTTTTCCTGGTCACCCCAAGAGCAGGGTCCGATAGCAGGTTTTACCAAGCCAGAAAGCCCCGCGAAAACCCTCTCTCGAAATGTCCACTAATACTTGTTAGTGAACATTTCGTGCTATCCTGGACCCATGCTCGTGCCCACGCCAGCATGGGACGACCCGGCGAAGCGCCGGCGCTGGGCGCTTGGAGCGGCGAACGAGCGCGACGTCGATTTGTTGTTACGATTGCTGGCCTACTACATGATGACCAAGGGGCGGCAAAGAAGCCGCACCTCGCTCAGGACCTACCAGCTCTACGGCTTGGCGGTGCGCGACTGGATCGCCTGGGCCTGGCCACCGGAGGTGGAGGCCCCGCAGGTCCCGCTGCTGAAGGCCACGGAGGACGACGTCGACCGCTGGCTCGCGGACCTGCTCGACCGGGGCGGCCACCTGAGCGAGAATCCCTGGCCGCTCAGCCCCTCGACCGCGGCCGCCTACCTCTCGGGCCTGCGGGCCTTCTACCGGGCGCTGGTCTGGGCCGGCGCCGTGGCCAAGAACCCGGCGGCCGAGGTGCGCGCGCCCCGGGATCCGACCCCCAGGAGCGAACGTAGGCCAGCGCTTCCCTATCCTCTATATATAAGACTGCTCGAACACCTCTCCGGAGACGAGGCTCAGCAGGTTCGCGACCGGGCGGTGATCAGGCTGATGGGCGACGCCGGACTCCGCATCGCCGAGGTGGAGGCCCTCGACGTGAAGGACGTGGACCTTGGCGAGCACGTGGTCGTCGTCCGCGCCGGCAAGGGGGGCAAGCAGAGGACCGTTCCGATGACCCGGGCCCTCTCCTCTGCCCTGGTCGAGTGGCTGGGGGTCCGCCGCGCCTACGCCGCCCCCGGCGAAGAGGCCCTCTTCGTCAACCTCGGGGGGCGCAAGGCCAAGGGAAGGCGGCTCAGAGCCCACTCGATTCGCAGGTTCCTCGAGGGCTACTACCGCGAACTCGGTTTCCCCGAGCGCTACCGCGGGGCCCACACCCTGCGCCACCTGGCCGGCACCCGGTTCTACCAGGCCTCGAGGGACATCCACGTGGTGGCGGCACTCCTCGGGCACGAGAACGTCGGCACCTCCACCGTGTACGCCAAGATGGACCGGTCGCGGCTCAGGGCGGTCGTCGAAGGGCTGGGCGAAAAGTGATCGACGCCTATGGCTCGATCTCGCGTTCCCCGTCCACGTACAGGGGCGTGCGAGGCAGCACGAGGATGGAGAAACGGTCGCTGTCGGGCGGCATGTAGAAGTTCGCGGGATAGATGATGTGGACGGTTCCCGTGGGGCTGGGCGGGTAACCCACCATGAGCACGACGGCGAGGCGCACCTTGTCGTTCATGGGGTTTTTGCGGTAGTGGTAGAGGATGTTGTCGGCGCCGATGAGGTCGAAGCACCACTCTTCGTTGGGCCGCAAGACGAGTAGGTCGTCTTCTTCGAGAGTGCGCCCGCGGCACTCCCGGTGGGGCTCGAGCGATGGAATGCCAAATGGCTTCTCCATCTTGAGTTCGGACGGGTCGGCCACCCCTTCGGGCCAGGGAGCGACGAAGCCTCCGTACCAGGTCACCGGGTAGAGCCCGTCGTTACGGACGTAACCGCGCACGTAGGGGTGTTCGTCGGTCTTCAGGAGCCGGACCGACACCTTTGGCTGCCGGGCCTTGACGATCAGCTCCGTTTGCCGGCGCAAGAGCTCCGTCTGGTCGCGAAGAAGAGCGAGCTGGCGACTGTTGTCCTCGCTTTGTTTCCTGGACAACCAGATCTGAGCCGCCGCGAAAGTGGCCAGGGCCAGGGTCGCGAGCGCCACGATCCAATCGGCTACCGCGCCCATCCCTAGTCTTGCTTGCACCCCAGGCGGTTTATGCTCAGGGACGTCGTTTTGCTGCCGTACCTGTCCAGGTTCTCGAGCATCACCCTGGAGAAGTGCTCAGCGACCTCGGGGAACAGGAGTGCGGCGCTGTACTGCCCGAGGCGCGATGGGTTCCAGGAACCCTTCTCGTAGCCGCCGGACAAATAGATGATGTCGTGGATCGGGTACCCAGCGTCACGATCGGGGTCCACGAGGATGCGCCGTTTGCACTCCCCTTCCCTCCCCTTTTCGACCTTCTCGTCCATGAAGAGGGGGTGGACTCGCAGCATGATCGGCGTCCACGTCTCGTTGATGGCCACCCAGAGCTCGCGCACCTCGTAGAGGGAAACGTTCTCCTTGGCTCTGGGCTTGAGGTCGATCACCAGCCGGTGCGAGTCGGGATCGTGCCCCTGGAATGAGAGCAGGTCGGCGGCTAGGAAGTCGTCGAAGTAAGGCTTCTTGGATCCCTGGACGGAGCTCCTTGCCCTCTCGAGGGTTCCCCTGTGTACCAGGTACTTGAGAAGTAACCCCTTACTGTTCCCACCGAACGTGACCCCTCCGCGCTGTTCAAGCACGTCAAGGTTGTCCCCTTCTCCGGTTTTTTCGTAAAGCAAGAATGGCATGATTCTTTCTACCACCACCCCGGCCGCGGAAGTGTTCAGGACAGGCCGCTTTGGCTCAGCGCCTAAGCCCCGCCCGCTCCATGAACATATGCGCCGCGGCCACCCCCTCGAGCCCGTAGTTGTTGTTGAAGATCACGTAGAGGCGCTTTACCTTGGGCTCGAGCTTGCTCTTGGCCACCTCGACGAGCTCGTCGATCTCCTCCTCCGAGTACCAGTAGTCGAACCGCTCCGCGGCAATCTTCGTCTTCGCCCACCAGGTCTCGGCGTTGCGGCCGTGGCAGCGCAACACCGAGGCCTCGGGGTGGGTGACCTCGGGCACCAGCGGCGGCGCCCCCTTGGCTCGCGGGGCGTCCACGACCACGTGAACCAGGCCCCACTCCTCGAGGAGCTTCCGCACCTCGGGCCAGACGTCCTCGCGGTACCAGCTTGCGTGCCGGAACTCGACCGCGGGCAGGTGTCCGGCACCCTGGGCGCGGGTGGCCACCTCCTTGAGGTAGCCGTAGGTATCCTCCGAGGGCTTGAACCAGGGCGGGAACTGGAAGAGGGTGTAGCCCAGCTTGCCCGCGTCCCGTAGGGGCTCCAGGGCCTTGAAGAAGCGCCGCCAGGTCTCCTCCACCAGTTCCGGCGGCAGCTGCGACTGGGGCACCTTGCCCGTCGCCTCGGGGTTGGGCAAGAGCGCCCGCAGGTCCTTGGGCAGCGCCCGGGCCTCGACGCCGTGGCGGGTCAGGGCGCTGTAGGCCTTGACGTTGAAGTCGAAGTCCAGGTCTAAAGTGCGTTCAACCCATAGCTCGGCGACGCGCCGCCGCGGGATGGCGTAGTAGGTGCTGTCCACCTCCACCGTGTTGAAACGCTCGGCGTAGTAGCGCAGCCGCTTCTTGGCGTCGTTCTTCACCCCTGGCGGATACCACCCGGCCTCGAGGAGGGTCGGGTCGGTCCAGGAAGCGGTGCCGACGCGGATCATGGTCTTGCTAAATACGTTACTCCAGCCCCCGCATGCGCGGGGAAGACGAAAAACTACTTCAAACGCTATTGCTTCGAATTTACTAACCCCCGCACGCGCGGGGAAAACAGAGATGGGCGCGCTTGGTGCAGCTATGGCAAGCGACCAACCCCCGCACGGGCGGGGAAAACGAGCTATTGGATCATCGACAGTGGTTTTACCTCCGACCAACCCCCGCACGCGCGGGGAAAACAACACCAATAAAGCGCATAAGTCGGTCCTGTTCGACCAACCCCCGCACGCGCGGGGAAAACGCTGCTGCAGATCGGCGTGAACGAAGTGCGCGGCGACCAACCCCCGCACGCGCGGGGAAAACCTCGAGGCCGGCGAGTCCCTCAAACTTGAGGCCGACCAACCCCCACACGCGCGGGGAAAACTGCGACCGCTTTGTTCATTTCTGCT